>NZ_JBYQCG010000124.1:0-19368 GCF_057837105.1 Burkholderia sp. APQ4-4ca
ACGAGCGAGCGGATCGCGCCGTCCTGCGGGACGATCGACAGGAACGCGCCTTCGACCTGCGGCAACTGCGTCATCGACCACTTGCCGGCGTCGTTCCTCACCACACGGACGATCGCGCCCGGGCGGATGCGGCGATTCGGCTGCGCGTTGGCCGACAGCGCGCTCGACGCGAAGCGCAGGTTATCGCCCTCGATCGTCGCGGTGCTGCCGTCGATGAACGCCACCGTGATCTGGCGCGGGCTCGCGGCCGTCACGACCGCGGCGATCAGCTCGCCGTTGTCGGGGTGCTCGAGCAGCGCGTCGTCGATCGCCTGTTCGCGATCGTCGGCACCGGCCGGCAGCTCGATGAAGCCTTCCGGCCCGCGATAGCCGTGGCGGCGCTCGTAATCCATGATGCCCTTGCGCAGCGCGGTGTACGCGACCTGCTGGTCCGCGGAATCGATCGTCGTGACCACGTTGAAGCCGCGCGTGTAGGTTTCCTCGTGATACTGCGCGTACATCATCTGTCTGACCATTTCGGCGACGTACTCCGCGTGCACGCTGAAATCGCGGCCCGGCCCCTTGACGACGAGCGGCTGCGCGGAAGCTTCGTCGTACTGTTCGCGCGTGATGAAGTTCAGCTCGAGCATCCGCTGCAGGATGTATTCCTGACGCACCTTCGCGCGCTTCGGGTTCACGACCGGGTTATACGCGGACGGCGCCTTCGGCAGTCCCGCGAGCATCGCGGCTTCCGCGAGCGTGATGTCCTTCAGGTCCTTGCCGAAATAGACCCGCGCGGCGCTCGCGAAGCCGTACGCGCGCTGGCCGAGATAGATCTGATTCATGTAGACCTCGAGAATCTGATCCTTCGTCAGCGCACGCTCGATCCGGTACGCGAGCAGCATCTCGTAGATCTTGCGCGTGTAGGTCTTCTCGCTCGACAGGAAGAAGTTGCGCGCGACCTGCATCGTGATCGTGCTCGCGCCCTGCGACGCGTGGCCGTTCGTCAGCGCGACGAAGCCGGCGCGGATGATGCCGGTGAGGTCGACGCCGCCGTGATCGTAGAAGCGCGCGTCCTCGATCGCGAGGATCGCCTTCTTCAGCGAGTCGGGCACGTCCTTGAAATGGACGACGTCGCGGCGCTCCTCGCCGAATTCGCCGATCAGCACGTGATCGGACGTGTAGATGCGCAGCGGCACCTTCGGCCGATAGTCGGTCAACGCGTCGAGCGACGGCATGTTCGGCCAGGCCACCACGAGCGCGTAGCCGAGCACGAGGCCGCCGGCCACGACGAGGGCCACGCACATCGCGGCGAAGCCGAGCAGGACTTTTTGCCACCAGGGCCGCTTCTGCGGCTCCGGAGCGGGAGGCGGGGACGTAGGAGTCGTGGATTGCATAGGCATACCGGAAAACAGTCCCGCGATTATAGCTGCCCGGTAAGACCGGTCCCGCGGGGGCGCCCGTCGGACAGCCGCGGGTCGGCGTGCCGTCAGCATAGTCCGTGCACGGCCGCCGTGGGCCAATGCTGGCCGTTTGGCCGACTGTCGGCCGCGCGCGTCGCTTTGCAGAATCAGGGCTCGGAAACGCGGCGTGGGCCGCGACGATCTCGGGAGGCTGGGATGGCAGGACGATGGGTGGCGCGGTTTGCACAGGGCAGGCACCGGTCGACGGGAATCGACGTCGGCGCGCACGAAGTGAGGGTGGCCGTGCTGAGCCGGCGCGGCAGGGAAGCGACGGTGCGCGTCGAGGGGCTCGAGCGGGAACCGGTCGGGTTGGCGGGCGGGCCGGAAGACGCGCGTTGGGCGGCGGTCGCGCGGTCGCTGGCAGCGGCCGTGGCGCGGCTGTCGGCGTCCGACGTGCAGTGCGACGCGCGCGGCGTGATGGCGCTGCACGATGACGAGATGCGCACCGCGACGCTCGATCTGGCCGGGCGCGGCGACATTCCGGACGCCGCGCGGCAGGCCGCCGAACGCATCTCGGGGCTCGCGCCGGACAGTCTCGCGTTCGACTGGCGGCACTACGGCGGCGTGCAGTCCGGCGCGATCGCGGTGGCGGTGGCGCCGCTGGCGCTGCTCGAGCGGCGGATCGACGTGGCCGCGCAGGCCGGCATCGATCTGACGGTGATCGACGGCGAGTCGGCCGCCGTGCTGCGCGCGCTGCGCTATGCCGCGCAGTTCGAACTCGATGCGCAGGGCGCCTATGCCGTGCTGTGGTTCTGCGACGCGGGCGTGCGCGGCTGGCGGATCGAGGGGCGATCGGCGATCCCCGTGCTCACCCTGTCCGGCACGTTGCCGGAGGCGCTTCCCGATGCGTTGCGTCGGCGCGTGCTGGGGGCAGTCGGTTGCGTACTCGTCGCCGGGGACGAGCGATGTATCGCCCGCTTCGATACGTCGGTTGCCGAGATCGGCGACGTCCTCGGCACGGCGGTAATCCCGTTCGACTGCACGGGCTGGGACGGCCGGCCGTGCGCGCGCGCCGCCATGCCGGGCGGCCCGGCGTTTGCCGTCGCGTTCGGGCTGGCGTTGCGCGGGGTGTGGGAATGACGGCCGGTCACGTGACGGCAAACGGCGGCGCCGAGGCCGCGGCCCAGCAGGCCGTGCAGGCGGTACTCGGCGACTTCAACCTGCTGCCGTACCGCGAGCGGCTGGCGCACGCGTTGCGACGTCGGCGGGCCACGCAGTGCGGTGGGGCGATCCTGCTCGGCTTGCTCGGCGCCGGTGTGTGGACGGGGGCTGCCGTGTTGTCGCGGTGGCGGGTGGATGCCGAGCGCGCCGGCGTGGAGGCGCGGCTGCGGCAGGTGCAGCCGCAGGTCGCTGCTGCGGCGAGCGCGGCCAATGCCGCCGCGGCCGTCGCGCGGCGCGACGCGCAGGTGGCTGCGCTGGCCGCGCCGTACCGGCGCGTGGCAGGGTTGCTGGCGACCCTGAAGCGGGTGCGGGCCGATCAGATCCGGCTCGACGCGCTGCGGATGACGACGACCGGCGCCGTGCTCGAGGCGCGCGCCGCGAGTTACCGGGCGGCTGCGCGGTGGCTCGCCGCGATGGCGCGCGAGCAGCGCGGCTGGCGGATCGATATAGATACGTTGAAGCCCGCTTCGGATGCGGCGGCTTCGACTGCCGGGATGCCGTTCCGGTTCTCGGTGCAGTTGCGCTGGCACGATGCGACGTCGTCGCGGACCGGGTCGGGAGGTGGCGCATGACGACGCTCGCACATCGGCCAGCGCTGCACGCGGGCGCCGGCGTGGGCCGCGTGCCGCGCGTGTCGCCGGCGGCTGCGCATGCCGCGGGTTGCGTGCTCGCGTTCGCGGCCGTGCTGGCAGGCGGCATTCATCTGGCAAATGCGGCCGACTGGAGCGGGCTGGCACATAGTCGCGCGTTGCTCGCCGCCGCCCATGCACGCGCGGCCGACGCGCAGCGCGTGCTGGCTTCCGCCGGACAACGACGCGACGGGCATCCTGCGTCAACGCGCGACGGTCGCTTGCCGCCTACGCCGGAATGGGCCGCGCTGATGCTGGCGCTGGCCGATCTCGCCGCGTCGAGCGGGCTGCACGGCGTGTCGGTCGAACCGCAGCGTGCCGAGGGCGCGGCGCGGGACGGTCGACGGACCGTGCACCTCGCCGCGGATGGCAGTTTTCGCGCGCTGCTGCATATGGTCGACGGGCTGGCGCGCTTTCCGGTGCTGGCGGTACCGTCGGCGCTGCGTATCGAGCGCGGCATGTCGGCGGCGCGAGTAGATATATCCGTCGACGTATTTCCGGCGCTGCCGGCGACAACGGCTGCCGAGGGCAACATGCCGGTTCGCGCCGCGGCGCCCGACACCGATCCGTTCGGCGAGGCAGGCCCGGTCGAAGCGGCGGGGCGCGCAGCCCGCCTGGCCGGCACGATTCGCGACGCGCGTGCCGGCCTCGCGTTGTTCGACGAAGGCGACGGCGCGTTCACGGCCGTCGCACCTGGCGAGGTGCTGGGGGCCGCGCGCGTGGTGCGTGTCGAGCGCGCGGCCGTGACGCTTACGACTGCGGACGGACTGCAGCGGCTTGTTCTTGACGACGGAGGCCGGCCATGACGAAGCACGGCTATTGGGTGCTCGCCATCTGGGCCGGTCTGACGGCGGCCGGCGCAAGCGCGTCGTTGCCGCCGCTGCCGGCGGTCTGGCCGGCCGGGGCGACGGATGTGTCGGTGCCGGGCCTGCCGCAGCCGCTGCGCGTGGCCGACAGCATGGGCAGCGCGGTGGCGGATGAGGCCGGCCCGCCGCCGTTCGATCAGGCGGCACGCACGGCGCTGCAGACGGAAACCGCCGCACCGGTCCCCACGCTGGAGGGACCGCCGATCCCGCTGGCGCCGCCGGCCCGGATGAGCGACGCCGCGGCACGGCAACCGGGCGACGCGGACGACGCACGGCGGATTTCGTTGAATCTGCAGGGCGTCGGGCTCGCGGCTGCGTTCGACGCGATCGCGCGATTCACGGGGCTCAATATCGTCGTCGGCGAGCAGGTACGCGGCACGGTCACGTTACGTCTGAATAATGTCCGCTGGCGCGACGCGTTCGACACACTGCTCGACACGCACGGGCTCGCGATGTCCCGGCGCGGCAATGTGGTCTGGGTCACGCCGGCGGCCGAGCTGGCGGCGCGCGAACGCGAGCGCTTCGACATGCATGCGCGGGCCGCCGATCTGGAGCCGCTCGCGAGCCGGACGTTCGCGCTGCACTATCCGCGCGCGCAGGACGTGCAGCGGCTGCTGGCCGGCGCGACCGGCCAGCGCCTGCTGTCGAAGCGCGGAGCCGCGGCGGCCGATCCGCGCACGAACCTGCTGTTCGTGACCGATCTCGCGCCGCGTATCGTGCAGATCGCCGGCCTGATCGACGCGATCGACCGGCCGTCGCGGCAGGTCCGGATCGAGGCGCGCATCGTCGAAGGCGAGCAGGGTTTCTCGCGCAACCTCGGCGCGCGTGTCGCGCTGCGTGCGCAGGGGCGGCCGTCTTTGGCCGAGGGTGCGTCCTTCACGGCGGATGCGCGCAACGCGCTGGATCTCGCCGCGCGGCCGCTCGGCGGCTTCGACGCGGCGACCGCCGGCTTCACGCTGTTCGCCGCGCCGCTCAGCCGCGTACTCGACATCGAGTTGAGCGCGCTGGAGGCACAGGGTCGGGGTCAGATCGTTTCGCGTCCGCGGGTGGTGACCGCCGACCGTGTCAAGGCCATCGTCGAGCAGGGCTCCGAGCTGCCGTACCAGGCGAAGGTGGGCAATGGCATGAGCGGCGTGCAGTTCCGCCGTGCGACGCTGAAGCTGGAGGTCGAGCCGCAGATCACGCCGGACGGGCGCGTGGTGCTCGATCTCGACGTGACGAAGGACAGCGTCGGCGAGCCGACCGCCGCGGGCCCCGCGATCCATACGAAGCACGTGCAGACGCGCGTCGAGGTCGAGAATGGCGGGACGGTCGCGATCGGCGGCATCTATGAACAACTGAGCCGGAACGATGTGACGCGGGTGCCGCTCTTGGGCAAAATACCGTTTCTGGGCGCGCTTTTCCGGCACCGCGCGCAGCGCGACCAGCGCAACGAACTGGTCGTCTTCATCACGCCGACCGTCGTCGATGCGCGTTGCGGCGTACCCGGCGCGGGCGGCGCGGATGCCGAGGAAACGGGGCCGGAAGCCGCCGGCGCAGGCTCGACAAGGCAGCCGCTTTGCCAGTAAGCTGCGCCACACACCAGCAAGATTGAAGCAGAGGAAGCCGTTGCAAGCGCGGGACCCACATGCAAACGTATTTTTCGTCGGCCTTATGGGAGCGGGTAAGACCACCGTGGGCCGTGCGGTCGCGCGTCGTCTCGACAGGACGTTCTTCGACTCCGACCACGAAATCGAGGCCCGTACGGGCGCGCGCATTCCGGTGATCTTCGAGCTGGAGGGCGAGGCCGGGTTTCGCGATCGCGAAACGCAGGTGATCGCCGAGCTCGCGCAGCGCGAGAACATCGTGCTCGCGACGGGCGGTGGCGCGGTGCTGCGCGCGGAAAATCGCGACAGCCTGAAAAGCCACGGCATCGTCGTCTATCTGCGCGCCAACCCGCACGATCTGTGGCTGCGCACGCGCAAGGACAAGAACCGCCCGCTGTTGCAGACGGAAGATCCGAAGGGGCGTCTCGAATCCCTCTATGAAGTGCGCGACCCGCTGTACCGCGAATGCGCGGATTTCGTCATCGAGACCGGCCGTCCGTCGGTCAACGGTCTCGTCAACATGGTGCTGATGCAACTCGAACTGGCCGGCGTCATCGCCAAGCCGCTACAAGCATGATTACTGTCAACGTCGATCTGGGCGACCGCGCCTATCCGATTCATATTGGCGCCGGCCTGATCGGCCGCACCGAGCTGTTCTCGCCCCACATCAAGGGTTCGTCGGTCACGGTCGTCACGAACACGACGGTCGATCCGCTGTACGGCGACGCGCTGCGCGCGGCGCTCGCACCGCTCGGCAAGCGCGTGTCGACGGTCGTGCTGCCGGACGGCGAGGCGTACAAGAACTGGGAAACGCTGAACCTGATCTTCGACGGCCTGCTGACGGATCACGCCGATCGCAAGACGACGCTCGTCGCGCTCGGCGGCGGCGTGGTCGGCGACATGACGGGCTTTGCCGCCGCGTGTTACATGCGCGGCGTGCCGTTCATCCAGGTGCCGACGACGCTGCTGTCGCAGGTCGATTCGTCGGTCGGCGGCAAGACGGGCATCAACCACCCGCTCGGCAAGAACATGATCGGTGCGTTCTACCAGCCGCAGGCCGTGATCGCGGACATCGGCGCGCTGACGACGCTGCCCGATCGCGAACTGGCGGCCGGCGTCGCCGAAGTCATCAAGACGGGCGCGATCGCCGACGCCGAGTTCTTCGACTGGATCGAGGCGAACGTCGATGCGCTGAACCGTCGCGAGCCCGCTGCACTGGCGCACGCGGTGAAGCGTTCGTGCGAGATCAAGGCGAGCGTCGTCGCGGCCGACGAGCGCGAAGGCGGCCTGCGCGCGATCCTGAACTTCGGCCACACGTTCGGCCATGCGATCGAGGCCGGGCTCGGCTACGGCGAATGGCTGCACGGCGAGGCGGTCGGCTGCGGGATGGTGATGGCCGGCGACCTGTCGGTGCGGCTCGGCCTCTTCGACGAAGCGTCGCGGCAGCGCCTCGATGCGGTGATCGCGGCCGCGCACCTGCCGACCCGCGGGCCCGCGCTCGGCGATGCGCGCTACATGGACCTGATGCGCGTCGACAAGAAGGCCGAGGCCGGCGCAATCAAGTTCATCCTGCTGAAGCGATTCGGCGATACGCTGATCACGCAGGCGCCGGACGAAGCGGTATTCGCTACACTGGCGCGGACGACCGGCTAACGGCGGCCCCGATCCGCCGGCGCCCCTGACATGGAGGAGACGTGAGCGAGACATCCAGCAGCACACTGCCCGAAGCCAGCCGCGCATCCACCGCGCCGGTGGCCGAGCCGCCGACGCTGGCGGCGCTGGAAGCCCATCTCGCTCCGTATGCCGCGCACGCGTCGCAGTCGCGCGGGCGCCGCCATCCGGAAACCCCGCCGGCGGCGCGCACCGAATTCCAGCGCGATCGCGACCGCATCGTCCATTCCACCGCGTTTCGCCGGCTCGAATACAAGACGCAGGTCTTCGTCAATCACGAAGGCGACCTGTTCCGCACGCGCCTCACGCACAGCCTCGAAGTCGCGCAGATCGCGCGCTCGGTCGCGCGCAACCTGCGACTGAACGAGGATCTCGTCGAAGCGATCTCGCTCGCGCACGATCTCGGCCACACGCCGTTCGGCCATGCCGGGCAGGACGCGCTGAATGCGTGCATGCGCGAGCACGGCGGTTTCGAGCACAACCTGCAGAGCCTCGCGGTGGTCGACGAGCTCGAGGAGCACTACGGCGCGTTCAACGGGCTGAACCTGTGCTTCGAGACGCGCGAAGGCATCCTGAAGCACTGCTCGCGCGAGAATGCGCGCAAGCTCGGCGCGCTCGGCGAGCGCTTCCTGCAGGGCCGGCAGCCGTCGCTCGAGGCGCAGCTCGCGAACATCGCCGATGAGATCGCCTACAACAACCACGACGTCGACGACGGCCTGCGCTCCGGCCTGATCACGATCGAGCAGCTCGCGGAAGTCGAGCTGTGGCAGCGTCACTACGAAGCGGCGCTCGCCGAATTCCCGCACCTCGAAGGCCGTCGTCTCGTGCACGAGACGGTGCGCCGCATCATCAACACGCTGATCGTCGACCTGATCGACGAAACGACGCGCAATCTCGTGCGCGTCGCACCCGCGTCGCTCGACGACGTGCGCGACGCGCCGCCGCTCGTGTCGCACAGCCCCGAGGTCGCCGCGCAGGCAGCGGCCCTCAAGCGCTTCCTCTTCAAGAACCTGTATCGCCACTACAAGGTGATGCGCATGGCGAGCAAGGCGCAACGCGTCGTCACCGGGCTGTTCGACGCGTTCATCGACGATCCGCGCCTGCTGCCGCCGCCGTACCAGTCCGACGATACGGCGCAGCAGCCGCGTCTCGTCGCGCACTACATCGCCGGCATGACCGACCGCTTCGCGCTGAAGGAATATCAGCGCCTGTTCGTCGTCAACGACAACTGACTGTCATAAACGATCACTAGACTTCGCCGGTTCAATGGCGACGGAAATGTTGCACACGCTGTTGGTAACGTTTTCATAGGAGAGGTCGATGAAGAAGAAACCTGCGGGGACACTGGTTCGTTCGATCGCGCTCGGCGGCGCGCTGATGTTCGGGGCGCAGCACGTGGCGCTCGCCGCGACGGAAATCCAGTTCTGGCATGCGATGGAGGCTGCGCTCGGCGAGCGGGTCAATGCGATCGCCGACCAGTTCAATGCGTCGCAAAGCGACTACAAGATCGTGCCTGTCTTCAAGGGCACCTACGACCAGGCGCTCGCGGCCGGCATCGCGGCGTATCGCAGCGGCAATGCGCCGGCGATCCTCCAGGTCTATGAAGTCGGCACGGCGACGATGATGCAGGCGAAGAAGGCGGTCGTGCCGGTCTACGACGTGTTCAAGCAGGCCGGCGTGACGCTCGACGAAAAGGCGTTCGTGCCGACCATCGCGAGCTACTACAGCGACGCGAAGACGGGCCACCTCGTGTCGATGCCGTTCAACAGTTCGACGCCGGTGCTGTACTACAACAAGGACGCGTTCAAGAAGGCCGGCCTCGATCCGAACCAGCCGCCGAAGACGTGGGCCGACGTGAAGGCCGATGCCGAGAAGCTGCGCAAGTCGGGGATGGCGTGCGGCTTCACGACCGGCTGGCAGGGCTGGATCCAGCTCGAGAACTACAGCGCATGGCACGGGCTGCCGTTCGCGAGCCGCAACAACGGCTTCGACGGCACCGACGCCGTGCTCGAGTTCAACAAGCCGCAGCAGATCGAACATATCGCCTTCCTCCAGCAGATGGCGAAGGACGGCACGTTCACGTACGCGGGCCGCAAGGATGAAGCGTCGGCGAAGTTCTACAGCGGCGACTGCGGGATCCTGACGACGTCGTCGGGCGCGCTCGCGAACGTGCAGAAGTTCGCGAAATTCAGCTACGGCACGGGCATGATGCCGTACGACGCGAACGTGAAGGGCGCGCCGCAGAACGCGATCATCGGCGGCGCGAGCCTGTGGGTGCTGGCCGGCAAGGATCCGGCGACCTACAAGGGCGTCGCGAAATTCCTCGCGTACCTGGCTTCACCTGCCGTCGCCGCGAAGTGGCACCAGGACACGGGCTACCTGCCGGTCACGACCGCCGCGTACGACCTGACGCGCCAGCAGGGCTTCTACGCGAAGAACCCGAGCGCCGAAACCGCGATCAAGCAGATGCTGAACAAGCCGCCGCTGCCGTACACGAAGGGGCTGCGCCTGGGCAACATGCCGCAGATCCGCACGGTCGTCGACGAGGAGTTCGAGCAGGTCTGGGCGCAGAAGAAGTCGCCGAAGGACGCGCTCGATTCGGCCGCGTCGCGCGGCGACGAACTGCTGCGCCGCTTCGAGAAGTCGGGCGGCTGAGCGCGCATCGCTTCGTGCCGCCGGCGGCGCAGCGCGCGAGCGCGGGCCGTCCGGCGGCGCGGTTTCCCTTCCGTTTCGCCTGACCGGATATCCGCGATGCAATCCCGTTCCCGTTTCGGTACGAGCCCGGTGCCGTACCTGCTGATCGCGCCGCAGCTCGCGATTACCGCCGTGTTCTTCCTGTGGCCGGCCGGCGTCGCGCTGTGGCAGTCCACGCAGATGCAGGACGCGTTCGGCACGTCGAGCGAATTCGTCGGCTTCGCGAACTTCACGCACCTGTTCGCCGATCCGCTGTATCTCGATTCGTTCCGCACGACGCTCGTGTTCAGTTCGCTCGTCACGGTGAGCGGGCTCGTCGTGTCGCTGCTGCTCGCCGCGTGCGCCGACCGCGTGATCCGCGGCGCGCGCGTGTACCGCACGCTGCTGATCTGGCCGTACGCGGTCGCACCGACGATCGCGGCCGTGCTGTGGGCGTTCCTGTTCAACCCGAGCATCGGCCTGATCACGTATGCGCTCGCGAAGGGCGGCATCGTGTGGAACCATGCGCTCAACGGCGGGCAGGCGATGTTCCTCGTCGTGCTGGCGTCGGTGTGGAAGCAGGTGAGCTACAACTTCCTGTTCTTCTACGCGGGGCTGCAGGCGATTCCGCGCTCGCTGATCGAGGCGGCGGCGATCGACGGCGCGGGCCCGGTGCGGCGCTTCTTCAACATCGTGCTGCCGCTGCTGTCGCCGACGAGTTTCTTCCTGCTGGTCGTGAACCTCGTCTACGCGTTCTTCGACACCTTCCCGGTGATCGACGCGGCCACCGGTGGCGGCCCGGCGCAGAGCACCAAGACGCTGATCTACAAGATCTTCGCGGAGGGCTTCCAGGGGCTGGACATCGGCAGTTCGGGCGCGCAGTCGGTCGTGCTGATGATCGTCGTCGTCGGGCTCACGGTGATCCAGTTCCGCTTCGTCGAGCGCAGGGTGCAATACGCATGATCGAGAATCGCAAGGGCTTCGACCTGTTCTGCCACGCGGTGCTGATCGCGGGCGTCGTGCTGATCGTGTTCCCCGTGTACGTCGCGTTCTGCGCGGCGACGATGAACGCGCAGGAAGTGTTCACGGTGCCGCTGTCGCTCGTGCCGAGCACGCACCTGTTCGAGAACGTCGCGTATATCTGGGGGCACGGCAGCGGCGGCACGACGGCGCCGTTCGGCCGCCTGCTCGTGAACAGCTTCGCGATGGCGCTCGGCATCGCGGTCGGCAAGATCGCGGTGTCGATCCTGTCCGCGTACGCGATCGTCTATTTCCGCTTTCCGTTCCGCAATACGGCGTTCTGGCTGATCTTCGTCACGCTGATGCTGCCGGTGGAAGTGCGGATCTTCCCGACCGTGCAGGTCGTGTCGACGCTGCATCTGACGAACACCTACGCGGGGCTCTCGCTGCCGCTGATCGCGTCGGCCACCGCGACGTTCCTGTTCCGCCAGTTCTTCATGACGCTGCCCGACGAGCTGATGGACGCGGCGCGCATCGACGGCGCGGGGCCGCTGCGCTTTTTCTGGGACGTCGTGCTGCCGCTGTCGAAGACGAGCATCGCGGCGCTGTTCGTGATCACGTTCATCTACGGCTGGAACCAGTATCTGTGGCCGATCCTGATCACGACGGAGGCGTCGCTGTCGACGGCGGTGGTGGGCATCAAGACGATGATCGCGAGCGGTGACGCCGCGACCGAATGGCAATACGTGATGGCGGCGACGCTGCTGGCGATGATTCCGCCGCTCGTCGTCGTGCTGGCGATGCAGCGCTGGTTCGTGCGCGGCCTCGTCGATTCCGAAAAATAACCCCACTGCAACCGGGAGAAGGACCAGGTATGGCTGCGCTGAGCTTGAAGGGCGTCAGGAAATCCTACGACGGCAAGCAGCACGTGCTGCATGGCATCGACGTGGAGATCGCCGACGGCGAATTCATCGTGCTGGTCGGCCCGTCGGGCTGCGGCAAGTCGACGTTGCTGCGGATGATCGCGGGGCTCGAGACCGTGACGGACGGCGAGATCGCGATCGGTGGCCGGGTCGTCAACACGCTGGAGCCGAAGGATCGCGACATCGCGATGGTGTTCCAGAACTATGCGCTGTACCCGCACATGACGGTCGCGCAGAACATGGGCTACGGGCTGAAGATCCGCGGGATCGAGCGCGCGACGATCGATTCAAGGGTGGCCGCGGCCGCGAAGATCCTCGAGCTCGAGCCGCTGCTCGCGCGGCGGCCGCGTGAGTTGTCGGGCGGCCAGCGGCAGCGCGTCGCGATGGGTCGCGCGATCGTGCGCGAGCCGTCGGTGTTCCTGTTCGACGAGCCGTTGTCGAACCTCGACGCGAAGCTGCGCGTGCAGATGCGGCTCGAGATCCAGCGGCTGCACGCGCGGCTCGCGACGACGAGCGTGTACGTGACGCACGACCAGATCGAGGCGATGACGCTCGCGCAGCGGGTGATCGTGATGAACCGCGGCTACGCGGAGCAGATCGGCGCGCCGGTCGACGTGTACGAGAAACCGGCGACGGTGTTCGTCGCGGGCTTCATCGGCTCGCCCGCGATGAACCTGATGCACGGCCGGCTGTCGGAGGACGGCGCGACCTTCACGGTCGCGGGCGGCGGCCCCGCGCTGCCGGTCGCCGGCGCGCCGGGTATCGGCCGCGAGATCGCCGCCGGGCGCGACTGGGTGCTCGGCGTGCGTCCCGAGCACATGACGCCGCAGCCGGGCGTCGCGCACGCGACGCTGCCGGTCGATTCGTGCGAGCTGCTCGGCGCGGACAATCTCGCGCACGGCCGCTGGGGCGATCACGACGTCGCGGTGCGCCTGCCGCACGCGGACCGCCCCGCGCGCGGCACGGCGCTGGCGGCCGCGCTGCCCGCGCACCGGCTGCATTTCTTCGATCCCGAAACCGGTAAGCGTGCCGGCTGAAACCGCTGCATTCGCCGAGAGACCGACGATGATCACCCGCCCCGACTGGCCCTATCCGCGCGTCGTCGCCCATCGCGGCGGCGGCACGCTCGCGCCGGAGAACACGCTTGCCGCGCTCGACGAGGGCGCGCGGCGCGGTCACCGGATGGTCGAGTTCGACGCGAAGCTGTCGGCCGACGACGTGACGTTCCTGCTGCACGACGACACGGTCGACCGGACGTCGAACGGCCACGGAGCGGCGGCGGACATGCGTTATGCGGCGCTGGCCGCGCTCGATGCCGGCGCGTGGCGCGATGCCCGCTTCGCGGGCGAGCGGATGCCGACGCTGGAGGCGGCCGCGGCACGCTGCCTCGCGCACGGGCTGGCCGCGAACGTCGAGATCAAGCCGTGCCGGGGGCGCGAGCGCGAAACGGGGCAGCGCGTGGCGGCCGACGCGGCCGCGTACTGGCGCGATGCCGCCGTGGCGCCGCTGCTGTCGTCGTTCTCGTTCGACGCATTGCAGCAGGCGCGCGCGACCGTGCCGGGCCTGCCGCGCGGGATGCTCTACGAAGTCGTGCCGGACGACTGGCATGCGCAGGTGATCGACGCGCTGGCCTGCGTATCGTTGCATGCAGACCACAGCCGGCTCGACGAACCGCTCGTGCGTGCGATCAAGGCGGCCGGGCTGCGCATCCTGGTTTACACGGTGAACGACCTCGAACGGGCGCGCGAACTCGCGCGCTGGGGCGTCGATGCCGTGTGCACGGACCGCATCGACCTGATCGCGCCCGATGCACTGGACGACATCGACATCGTCTGATGGCCCCCGGCCACGGCCTCTGAGGGGCGGCGGCGTCCGGCAAAACCCGTGCGCGGAACGTGCCCGACGCGAAAAAACGACGCCCCGACGGGATTCCCGCCGGGGCGTTTTGCATCGTGGAGACGTTACGCCAGGAAAATTCCGCTACAAATTGCAGCGGGATTAACCATTCCCCAAATATTCGACTACGCTTAGAAGCGATAGCCGACGTTCAGGTACGTGACGATCGGGTTCAGCGAGATGTGGGCCTTCGATGTTTCCGTCAGCGTCCCGACCGGCGTCCGGCGGGCCGTCGTGAAAGTCGCGGTCACGCTGACCGGGATGTACGAGAGCGACAGGCCCGCGAACCAGTGTTTCGTGAAGTTGTACGTGAAGCCGGCGTTGAAGACGGGCGCCCACTGGTTGCTGGTGGTCGCGCTGGTCGGGCCGCCGAGCACGCCGTTCTCGAAGCTGCCGTTCGTGATCTTCGCGCCGGTGAACCAGACATAAGTGGCGCCGATGCCGACATACGGACGGAATTTCGCGTTGGCGTCGTTGAAGTGGTAGCGAAGCAACACGGCCGGGCTCCACTGGTACGCACGGCCGAGTACGCCGAATCTTTCGAACTGACCCTTGCCGGTGATGTCGAACTTCGGCGGTATCCCCATGACGAGCTCGGTGGAGATATGGTCGGTGATGAAGTAGCCCGTCGCGAGCCCCAGCGTATCGGCGTCGCTGATGCCGGCGCCGGTGTTGGGAATCGACTGGTTGATGGGCGTGCCGCCTACGCCGTAGACGAACAGCGGGTCGCTGCTGTCCTGCGGCGAAAGGTGGAACCAGCCGGTGCTGACGTAGAAATCACCTGCGGATTGTGCGTGTGCCGTACCGCCCGCGAACGCGAATGCGAGCGCTGCGGCCCCCGTAATGGCCAGTTTTCGTTTCATTGTGTCTCCTCCGATCAAAGGCGTGCTCATTATGACGACTGCGTTTAAAACCAAACAAGCTCGTAAGTTAGAGTTTTCTCCCTAGGATTCGCACGACCGTACGCATACGCGCGCCGCAGGGACAGGCATTCTACGCAGGTGCGCTATTTCGGACCTCCGGGTATTTCCTAACGCGTTCAAACGGACATTCAGCATGGCACGGTTAGCACGACTCTACGTTCCCGACCAGCCGCAGCACGTGATACTGCGCGGCCTGGATCAGCAACCCGCGTTCGTCGACGACCAGGACTACGAACTCTTCATCGATTGCCTGAAGGCCGCCGCACGCGATCACCACCTGTCGGTGCATGCCTACGTGCTGCTGCCGCGCCAGGTGCAACTGCTCGTGACGCCGAGCGACGAGGCCAGCCTGCCGAAGGCGATGCAGGCCGTCGGTCGTCGCTACGTCGCGCATTTCAACCGGCGCTATTCGCGGCGCGGCACGCTGTGGGAAGGCCGCTATCGCGCGACGGTGATCGAAGGCGAGCGCTATTTCCTGCTCGCGAGCCGCGTGGTCGAGATGAGCCCGGTGCGCTCGCAACTCGTCGCGACGCCCGAGGCCTATCGCTGGTCGAGCTACCGGCATCACGTCGGGCTCACCGTCGACAGCCTGATCACCGACCATCCGCTCTACTGGGCGCTCGGCAACACGCCGTTCGACCGCCAGCGCGCGTACAAGGAGCTGTGCGAGCAGCCGCTCGACGAGCGGCAGGCCGACCAGCTGCAGCAGGCGACGCTGAAGGGCTGGGTGCTCGGCGGCGAGAATTACCGCGAGTGGGCGGCGCGCACCGCGAACCGGCGCGTGTCGCCGTTGCCGCGCGGACGCCCCAGAAAGGTGCGCGAGAACACGCCCCCGATCCAGCAGTAACGCCGGAAAGGCGGGCCAGAAGCGGCGCTCCGGGCGCCGTTTCTTTTTGCACCAAAGTGATACGCCCCTAATAAAAAGGCACTACATCAAGGCATTCTATTAAATGGGGTTCGATCAAGCGGTTTTTGTTGCTATTCCCTTGATTCGTCGCGTATATTCCGAATTCCGGTGGCCCGGGCGAAGCTTGCCCCACCACGGTCGGCCGCGCCGTCTCCCGCCGGGAGCGGGATCGATGGCAACAAGAAAACGGTTCAACGGCCTCCAGGCCCCCTTTACGACGGTGTCCCCATGAACGACCACCAGCAGCCGCTCGCCGCGGTGCCCGCCGCACAAGGTCTGTACGACCCGCAAAACGAACACGACGCCTGCGGCGTCGGCTTCGTCGCTCACATCAAGGGCAAGAAGAGCCACGAGATCATCCAGCAGGGTCTGAAAATCCTCGAGAATCTCGATCACCGCGGCGCGGTGGGCGCCGATCCGCTGATGGGCGACGGCGCGGGCATCCTGATCCAGATCCCGGACGCGTTCTATCGCGAGGAAATGGCGAAGCAGGGCGTGGACCTGCCGCCGGCCGGCGAATACGGGGTGGGGATGATCTTCCTGCCGAAGGAGAACGCATCGCGTCTCGCGTGCGAGCAGGAGCTCGAGCGTACGGTGAAGGCCGAAGGCCAGGTCGTGCTCGGCTGGCGCGACGTGCCGGTCGACCATGCGATGCCGATCTCGCCGACGGTCAAGGCCAGCGAGCCGCTGATCCGCCAGATCTTCATCGGCCGCGGCAAGGACATCATGGTCACGGACGCGCTCGAGCGGAAGCTGTACGTGATCCGCAAGACCGCGAGCCACCGCATCCAGGCGCTGAAGCTCAAGCACGGCAAGGAATACTTCGTGCCGTCGATGTCGGCGCGCACGATCGTCTACAAGGGGCTGCTGCTCGCGGGCCAGGTCGGCGTGTACTACCGCGACCTGCAGGATCCGCGCGTCGTGTCGGCGCTCGCGCTCGTGCACCAGCGCTTCTCGACCAACACGTTCCCGGCGTGGGAGCTGGCTCACCCGTACCGGATGATCGCGCACAACGGCGAGATCAACACCGTGAAGGGCAACGTGAACTGGCTGAACGCGCGTACCGGCGCGATCGCGTCGCACGTGCTCGCCGACGATCTGCCGAAGCTGTGGCCGCTGATCTATCCGGGCCAGTCGGATACCGCATCGTTCGACAACTGTCTCGAACTGCTGGTGATGGCCGGCTACCCGCTCGTGCACGCGGTGATGATGATGATCCCGGAAGCGTGGGAGCAGCACACGCTGATGGACGAGAACCGCCGCGCGTTCTACGAATATCACGCCGCGATGATGGAGCCGTGGGACGGCCCGGCCGCGATCGCGTTCACCGACGGCCGCCAGATCGGCGCGACGCTCGACCGTAACGGCCTGCGCCCGGCGCGCTACATCGTGACCGACGACGACCTCGTCATCATGGCGTCGGAAGCCGGCACGCTGCCGATTCCCGAATCGAAGATCGTCAAGAAGTGGCGCCTGCAGCCGGGCAAGATGTTCCTGATCGACATGGAACACGGCCGCATCATCGACGACAAGGAACTGAAGGACAACCTCGCGAACGCGAAGCCGTACAAGAGCTGGATCGACGCCGTGCGCATCAAGCTCGACGAGATCGAGCCGAAGGCCGAGGAAGTCGCGGCCGGCCGCACGCAGGGCGCCGCGCTGCTCGACCGCCAGCAGGCGTTCGGCTATACGCAGGAAGACCTGAAGTTCCTGATGGCGCCGATGGCGCAGCAGGGCGAGGAAGCCGTCGGCTCGATGGGCAACGACTCGCCGCTGGCGGTGATGTCGAACAAGAACAAGACGCTCTATCACTACTTCAAGCAGCTGTTCGCGCAGGTCACGAACCCGCCGATCGACCCGATCCGCGAGAACATGGTGATGTCGCTCGTGTCGTTCATCGGCCCGAAGCCGAACCTGCTCGACACGAACAACATCAACCCGCCGATGCGTCTCGAAGTGTCGCAGCCGGTGCTCGACTTCAAGGACATCGCGAAGATCCGCGCGATCGACCAGTACACGGGCGGCAAGTTCAGCGCATACGAGCTGAACATCTGCTATCCGGTCGCCTGGGGCAAGGAAGGCATCGAGGCGCGTCTCGCGTCGCTGTGCGCGGAAGCCGTCGACGCGGTGAAGTCGGGCTACAACATGCTGATCGTGTCGGATCGCAAGACGGACGCCGAGCACGTCGCGATTCCCGCGCTGCTCGCCACGTCGGCGATCCACACGCACCTCGTCCAGCAAGGGCTGCGCACGAGCACGGGCCTCGTCGTCGAGACGGGCTCCGCGCGTGAGACGCACCACTTCGCGCTGCTCGCGGGCTACGGCGCGGAAGCCGTGCACCCGTACCTCGCGATGGAAACGCTCGCGAAGATGGCCGAAGGCCTGCCGGGCGACCTGTCGCCGGAGAAGGCCATCTACAACTTCACGAAGGCGGTCGGCAAGGGCCTGCAGAAGGTGATGTCGAAGATGGGCATCTCGACGTACATGTCGTACACGGGCGCGCAGATCTTCGAAGCGCTCGGCCTGTCGAGCGACCTCGTCGAGAAGTACTTCAAGGGCACGGCGTCGAAGGTCGGCGGCATCGGCCTGTTCGAAGTCGCGGAAGAGGCGATTCGCCTGCATCGCGATGCGTTCGGCGACAGCCCGGTCCTGCGCGACATGCTCGACGCGGGCGGCGAGTACGCGTATCGCGTGCGCGGCGAGGACCACATGTGGACGCCGGATTCGATCGCGAAGCTGCAGCACGCGACGCGCAGCAACTCGTACCAGACGTACAAGGAATACGCGCACCTGATCAACGACCAGACCAAGCGTCACATGACGTTCCGCGGCCTGTTCGAGTTCAAGGTCGAGCCGACCAAGGCGATCCCGATCGATGACGTCGAGCCGGCGAAGGAGATCGTCAAGCGCTTCGCGACGGGCGCGATGTCGCTCGGCTCGATCAGCACCGAAGCGCACGCGACGCTCGCGGTCGCGATGAACCGGATCGGCGGCAAGTCGAACACCGGCGAAGGCGGCGAGGACCAGAAGCGTTACCGCAACGAGCTGCGCGGCATTCCGATCAAGTCGGGCGAGACGTTGAAGTCGGTGATCGGCGACGAGATCGTCAGCGACATTCCGCTGAAGGACGGCGATTCGCTGCGCTCGAAGATCAAGCAGGTCGCGTCGGGCCGCTTCGGCGTCACCGCCGAGTACCTGGCATCGGCCGACCAGATCCAGATCAAGATGGCGCAGGGCGCGAAGCCGGGCGAAGGCGGCCAGCTGCCGGGCCACAAGGTGTCGGAATACATCGGCAAGCTGCGTTACTCGGTGCCGGGTGTCGGCCTGATCTCTCCGCCGCCGCACCACGACATCTACTCGATCGAGGATCTGGCGCAGCTGATCCACGACCTGAAGAACGTGAACCCGAGCGCGAGCATCTCCGTGAAGCTCGTGTCGGAAGTGGGCGTGGGCACGGTCGCGGCCGGTGTCGCGAAGGCGAAGGCCGATCACGTCGTGATCGCCGGCCATGACGGCGGCACGGGCGCGTCGCCGCTGTCGTCGGTCAAGCATGCGGGCACGCCGTGGGAGCTGGGCCTCGCCGAAACGCAGCAGACGCTGGTGCTGAACCGCCTGCGCGGCCGTATCCGCGTGCAGGCCGACGGCCAGATGAAAACGGGCCGCGACGTCGTGATCGGCGCGCTGCTCGGCGCGGACGAATTCGGCTTCGCGACGGCGCCGCTCGTCGTCGA
>NZ_JBYQCG010000125.1:0-46728 GCF_057837105.1 Burkholderia sp. APQ4-4ca
AACCTGTACTCCCTCGTCGAGACGTGCAAGGCGAACGGCGTCGAGCCGTATCGCTATCTGGTCTGGCTGTTCACCAGGTTGCCGCTCGCCGCAACCGCCGACGACTATGCCGCCCTCATGCCATGGAGCATGCCTGCCACTCCCAACCTCTGATGGGCGTCGTTAAAAGACCGCATACAGACAAGCAATATCATCGATGTTGTCTATCGCGCCGAGCGTCTGTAGACTGCGCCGCATGTCCCAAACTCTCAACGAACACCGAATCAAGCGTCTTCTAACTCGCCATATCAAGCATGGAGACTGGAAGCGTTCCGATGCGCTCATCTCGGAATATTTCGTGGAGAATGCCTCTCGGCGAGCCGATTTAGTTGCAGTAAATGGAGCGCTCCGCGCCTACGAGATTAAGAGCGACGTCGACCACTTGACGCGTCTAACCGGCCAGGTCGAGGCCTACTCTCGTTATTTTGAATCCGTTACCGTGGTATGCACTCGTCGGCATCTAGCAGCTGTTTTGCAACAAACAGATTCTTCAGTTGGGGTTCTCTGCGCGTCGAATGATGGGATCGAGGAATATCGGACTCCTGTAACTCGACAGCTAGCCGATACCGATACTTGGCTCTCCCACCTTCCGATTACAGCTATCCGTGATGCGCTCTCACGCCGAGGGATTCAATGCCCAAGGGTGAATAGGCACGCCGTGGTCGAGGTTGCTCGTATGCACATGACTACAGAACAGGCCCGATCTGAGGTTCTGTGCTATCTAAAAACGCACAAGCTCAAGCAACGACGCGCCCTAGAACAAGAAAGAATCGCGAACACGAACAATGATCCGTTCGCAGAACATGCAGCAATGCTTCGGTCTTACCTTAAATCTCGAGGCATCGCCGCCTGCTGATCACAGCAGGTCCTCCCAATCCTCGTCGACATTAGCTTCATCTGAGTAATCGATTTGGCGCGACAAATGCATATTCACTCGTGCTGCAATCCACGACACTGGCGCCAATCCATGAGGATCGCCTGCAGCGGCCTGACGTATCATCGCAGCACCCCAGCAGTCGTTGTCAACAAGTTCGGGATAGCGCTCAAGTAGCGCAGTCGCACATTCTTGGTAGCCCTCACGACGTTGTTCACTTAGTTGTGGCCGTCGCTCGAAATTCCACGTGAAAGTATGAGCGGCGTCGATGCGAGGAATGAATGTTCCGCCTCCACCACGGATAATCGGATGGATGGAAGCATAGTCACCATAGAGACACTCTCGGCCGTCGCCGATCAATTCAGCATGGAGTTGGCGTTCTAGGATTTCTATTGAACCTCGCGTCTCCCCCTCATCCTCAGCAAATCTTCCGAGGTATGAAGGAAAACTTGATGAAAGGATAACGATTCGTGCGCTAGCGACCTCATCCCTGATGCGATCAATCGCATCAGCCGCAACCGCTGTAGCCTCTCTCTCAATTCCACGCACATACTTCAAATCAATAAATATCATTGCATTATCCGGCTCATCTAGAGAGCTCAGTGCATTGATAACCAATGGAAGCTCCTGCCCCGGATTTCGGACGCGAAACGCAAGTTGCTCTCGGGTGCGCTCAATCAGCTGCGCTTGTCGATAGACTTGCCGCCTAGTCGCATCAGGCACGATTTGGACGATAGGAATAGCATTCTCAAACTGCTCGATGTAGGTTCTCCACGCTCCGAAATTGTTGTCAGGAGACAGCAACTGCCCAACGGCATCGGGCGCGTGTCGCGCCTCACGCGTCAAATCCGCGAAGTATGGACGACCATCGCCGATTGCAGTTGAGCAATTCTGAATCGCGCGATCAAACTCAACCGCATTATGCCAACGTCCAAGCGTGAATAATGGGATAACTCTTTCTTTTCGCTCATCGCTCAACTGACGTAAACCCTGAATCTCGGCAACGCGCGACATGAGCGCAGGAAAATATTCATAATTATCAAAATCGGCCATCGGTCTCTCTCGCTGCGACTCATTCCGGGATGAGTCTTTTCCCATTTCCGCATTTACGAAAATATTCTTCTATCGACTCACAACAACGCGATATTACTTAGTCAAATGCAGACCATCGATATCGCTTCTCGCCTCGACAGTGTGCCAAAATCGTCGAAAGCCACGATATACAGTGCATGTGAACTTACCGTAGAACAGCGACAACAACCAACCCTGCCGTTTGATGTGAGTCAAAGCGTGCTAGATCTTCCGACTTTCAGTGCACGGAATCGCATCCGTAGAACTCATTTTTTAGGGGCATCAGTGGGGGCATAAAATCCCTCACCATTCCAGAACCGTCTTACTGGCATTGACGTATGAATTCTGTCGGGCCAGTCAAGCCCGAAACCCTCCCCGAGATTCACAAGAAACTCCCCTCTCACGCCACAACAACCGTAAACTCAACCCCCGACTCAAAATCCAGCGTCGTGGTCGAAAACCGTGGATCCTCGTCGAGGTAGAGCTTGTACGGTCGAACGGCGTCCTCGGCCGTGTACATGTTGTCGGCGAGTACAACCGCCCCCGGCCGTAGCAGGCGCTCGACCTGCTTGAACAGCTTCAGATAGGCGTCTGCCCATACGTCGATAAATACCATGTCGACGGTACCGTCCAGTTCGGCAACCGTGTCGAATACGTCGCCCTCCCGCAACTCGACATAGGCGTCCAGGCCGGCTGCTTCGACGTGAGCCCGCAACCGCGCACACTTGAGCGCATCGCCTTCGGTCGCGATGACCACGCCACGTCCCAACGTACGCAGCGCGTCGGCGAAATACAAAGTCGACACGCCGCAGGAACTGCCGAGTTCAAGGATTCTGGCCGGCCGTTGCGCGAGCACCATGTTGCGCAGAAACCTTCCTGTTTCCGCTGACACGGCTAACGATAAAGCACTGCCAGCCGACGACCCGAAATCTTCAGTGAACAAGCCGAACGTTTCCAGAAAACGCCCTCTTAGCCGAGGGGCGAGTGCTTCGTATTCGTCGACGAGCGTTGGAAACGCCTCATTCGGCCCTTGGAACTGCGCACGGGCGCGGGCGACGATTTCGCTCCGGCTTTCTTCATGAAGCCGTTGCAGAAGAACATGAGTAGTTGAAGTCAAGTGCGTTCCCTGATGAGGTTGATCACGTGGACCGCGTATCCAGCAATCGCCAATCCGCCGTCAGGCTCCACGATCTGCCGTTCCACCATCATCGGCGCGAACAGACGATGCTATGCCCGTCGCGCAAGCGTGATTGCGCGCTCAGGACACGCCGTCACGCAAAGCCCGCACGATCTGCACGCGTCCGCATTGGGCGTATACGCGACCTTCATTCCATGCACGCGCAGCTTCAACCGATGCATCAAACCAAGATCGAGGTAATCGGCCTGATCGATGCGCCGAACCTCGAACACGTTTTCAGGGCAAGCGGTCACGCAATCCCCCTTCCCTTCGCAACGTTTCATATTGACGACCGGCGCAATCACGCCCGCCTTCTGCTTGCAGTCGGCTGTTGATTTCTCGTGCATGTTCACTCCTCGGTAGGCCGCTTACCGCGCGATCGCCATGCGGCCCGAAATTGCTCGCGTTCTTCGGGCGTCATGGATTCCCACTTGCGCCAGTGGCGCCGGCCGTGCCAGCCGCGGTGTCCGCGGAATCCGCCGAACAGGATGCGGCTCAATACGAGCAGCCCCAGCGCATGGGCGAAGTCGATCGTCCGGGCGCCGACGAATAACCCCGGCATCACCCAATTCCACAGCATCATGACGACCCACCCGAGCACGCCGATGGCGACCACCACGAGCAGCGCTTTGCCCGCACATCTGATTCGAAAATTCATCCGTCGACTCCTCTAGATATCCAGTTCGTCATAAATGGGTTGCAGTCGCGCACGCAGATGCAGGACCGCATAGCGTTTGCGCGCGAGCAGCGTATTGAGCGTGACGCCGCTTTGCGCGGCCATCTCCTTGAAGGACTGCCCGTCCAGTTCGTGCGCGATAAAAACCTCGCGCTGATTCGCCGGCAATTCGTCGAGCGCATCCTGCAACGCCTTGAGCAACAACGTGCGAGCGTAGAGCGCTTCAGGGCCGGCATCGTGCGACGGTAGCGCGAGATCGAGGCGATACTCGCTGTCCGCTTCGTCGTCGGTATCGAGCAGATCGGCCAGCGGCTGCTCCTTCTTCTTGCGAAAACGATCGATGATGCGGTTGCGCGCCGTACGGAACAGCCACGCACTCGCCTGTTCGATTGGCGCGGGAAGCCGATAAGCCTGCACGAATTCGTGAAGCACATCCTGCAGAACGTCCTCGGCATCGTCCGGGTCGCGGATCCGGCGCCGAATGAAGTTCCCTAGCCTCGTTCGTTCACGCATCACCGTCGCAGTGATGTCGCGGTCCGGGTCGGTCATCGTTTGCGAAGTGGGTGGCGGTTCCATGCGTCTGAAGACGTTTCAGGCGCGCGAATATTGTGGCGAATGTGAAAAATTTGCGGCTGTACGCGTTACCTTCACTGCGTTGCAGGGGTTTCAAGGAACAGGCCCGATATGGCATGGGGACTAGCGCGACACGAATCGATTGACTCACGGCATCAACCCGAAGTACACTTCGCGCCGCGGGGTGGAGCAGTCTGGCAGCTCGTCGGGCTCATAACCCGAAGGTCGTAGGTTCAAATCCTACCCCCGCAACCAAATACCGAAGCCCGCTTTGCGAAAGCAAGCGGGCTTTTTGCTGTCCGGGGATGTCGCCGCGCATGCGGCGCAGCACGCGAAGATGGGGTAATCGACCGTTCGCCGCGACGTGCGACACGCGATCGCACCTCGTCCATTCTCCGCGGTCATGCAGCGAACATTGCGTAGAATTCCGAACCTTCTTCGGTTCAGCACACGGATTTCTCGAATGATTCGAACGATCGCGGCGCTCGCCGCGCTTTCAGCGATGACCGCCACGGCCAACGCCGCCGACACCGGCATGGCGCCTGCCAAGCAACGCTACGTCAGCCCGGGCATCGCCAACGTCACTGGCGCGGGCGCGGTAGCCCCACGCCCGGAAAGCACGTCCCCCGACACGCGGTGCCGGGAACTGGCCGCCGGCATCGATGCACTCACGCACTCGCCCGATCGCGGCCACCGAGTCGTGCGCGGGATAGGCCCGGACGGCAAACCGCGCAACGAACGGCATGCCTATGACAAACGGGCCGACCTGGAAGCCGAGCACCTGCGCGTCGGCTGCCAATAACGAATTACGACCAACGACGAACGCACCGTGACCCGGCTCACTCGCACCGGGCATCGGTCTTTACGCGTTCGCGCCGCCGTCGATCGTCAACCCGGTCCCATTGATCGACCGCCCGTCCGGCCCGACGACGAACGCCACGAGCGCGGCCACGTCATCGGCCTTGCCGTACTGCTGAATCGCCATGGTCCGGCAAACGCTGATCGAGATGCGCGAGGGCACGGTCGACGCGTTGTGGGAACGCCTCGCACAAGGCATCGCGACCGGTGAAATATCGGCGCACGCGAATCTCGACGCAATCGCGCGCTACTACGTGACGGTTCAGCAGGGCATGTCGATCCAGGCGCGCGACGGCGCGAGCCGCCGCGATCTGGAGGCCATCGCGCAAGCCGCGCTGGCCGCGTGGCCGGCGCTCGTCGGCACGAGCAGCGCGGCCGGTGGGTAGCGGCAGGACGCCGCGCAGCGATTACTGCTTCTCGGCTTGCTGAACGTCCTTCGACGCATGCCATACGCGATAGCGCACGTCGAAGCCGTCGGGTACATAGACGACCAGCGGCAGGCGGCTGTTGTAGCGCAGCAGTTGACCGTCACTGCGCACCTGCACGAACCGTTGCTGCGGCGCCTGGCCCGGGCACGCCATCAGCGTCGATGCCGGCCCCTTCACGTCGGTGAGCCGGTAGTACGTATAGCCCCAGCCCTTCACGTCCTCGGCAGTCAGCTCGCCGCCGAACCACTGCTGGTTGCAGTCGGTCTGCAGCGTCTTGCCGATCATCAGCTCGACGCGCGCATCGCCCTCGTTCTCGAGCGCGGGCAGCGCGATCACGACGCGCTGCTGGCCGCTCGCCGCCTGCGGAAACATCTTGATCGACTCGGCCGACACGGCGGGCGCGGAGGCCGGCGCGGCCACGCATGCGGCGGCGGTCGTCACGCAGAAGGCGGCCAGCGCGGCCCGGATCGCGAATTTCATCGATGTGCTCCTGAAAAACAAATGAGCCCCGGATGCTAACACTTTCGTCGCAAGACCTTACGAGGCTGTAATTTGGCGACACAATTGCAAACAGCCGGCAATCCCCGGGCGCGGTACTTATACCGGAACCAACGGAGAACATCATGCTGAAGCTCATTGCCGCCGCCGGCGTCGCTACCCTGCTGGCCGGCTGCGTCGTCGCCCCGGACGCCGGATACGGCTACGGGCAGCCTTACTATTCCGATCCCGGCTATGCGTACGCGCCGTCCCCCGTGTACGGCACGGTCAACATCTGGGGCGGTGGCGGCGGACGCGACTGGGATCGCGGCCGGCGCGACTACCATCGCTGGGACGGCGATCGCGGCAACCGCGGCAACGGCTGGGGGCGCGGCGGCGGACACCGCGGCGACTGGAACGGAGGCGGCGGTGGCGGCGGTCATCGCCACTGACGCGCAATTGCAACCGTTTGTATCCGCGCACGGCCCGCCGAAGGCCGGCGGCGCATTACGCCCCCCAACGAATCGGCCGCACAAAAAGACAAAGGCCCTCGCATCGAGCGAGGGCCTTTCGTCGTCCGGCCCGGCGAAGTGAACATCGACGGGTACGGGTCAACCGGCCCGAAACCCGCCCGCGCTTACCAGCCGGCCGGCTGCGCGTAGCCGCCCCGCACCGGCGCCCCGCACACGTACGCACGCTGGTAGCGGTCGTAGCAATAGTTCGGGCCGTCGTCCTGATACTGCGCCTGTTGATACGTCGGGTAGGCAGGCTGCTGGTACGCGGGCGCCTGGTAGTACGTCGGCGGTTGATAGGCCGGCGCCTGGTACGCGGGCGCCTGATACGCGACGGGCGGATTCATCGCGGACGTCACGATCGCGCCCAGCACCGCGCCGCCGATCAATGCGCCGATGACGGCGCCGCCGTCGCGGCCATGCGCGGACGCCGGGCCCGCGACCGCGAGCGAACCGGCAAGGACACACACTGCGGCAATCTTTTTCATGATGGACTCCCACGCGAAGTGGTACTGGATGCGATGCATTGTGGCGGGACGCGGCCGTAATAGATGCAGCAAGTGGTAACGCGCGATTACCGTATCGCCCGCGTCGAAACGCGTCGTCGCCGTGCTACGATTTTCGGCAGACAGGAGACGCCTTCATGCAGCCTGAAACCGCCCGCCGTTTCGATACCGAATTCGCGCCGCGCATCGCGCAGGCGATCGCCGCATTCTTTGCCGATCACGTTCAGACCGACGTCGTCCCCTATGGCGGGCACGGGCACCCGACGCGCGTGCAGATCCGCAGCGCGCCACACGAGCACGTGAGCGGCTTCGTGTATCCGCTGAATCTCGAACTGACCTGGGACATCGACGAAATCGAGAGGCTGATGGAACCGGACGGCCCGCGGCGCTTCGAGCACTATCTCGCCGCGTTGCCGAAAAAGCTGGGTGCCTGGCAAAGCGCCCGCGACATCGATCTCGCGTCGCGCACGCAGGCCGAGCCGCTCGTGCGGCTCGGCGGCCTCGACTTCGAAGGTTGAATGCGCGTGCCCGCCGGCCCCCGCGCGGCTTGGCGTCACACGATCCGGCGCGGTGATACACTCGATCGGCCCCGTGCCGGCGCGCCCGCGCCGGCCGGGCCGTTCATCGCCGCCGCCCCTGCACATGGTTGCGCACGCAACCGGCAAGCGGGCGCGCGGACAACCACGCTCTCGCTCCCGTCATGAACGCCGATACCGGCCTGCCGCTTCCGCAACGTTACTGGGCGATCGTCTGCGTCGCCCTGGGCATCACGCTCGCCGTGCTCGACGGCGCCATCGCGAACGTCGCATTGCCGACCATCGCGCGCGACCTGCACGCGTCCGACGCGGCGTCGATCTGGATCGTCAACGCGTACCAGCTCGCGGTCACGATCACGCTGCTGCCGCTCGCGTCGCTCGGCGAACGCATCGGCTATCGCCGCATCTACATCGCCGGGCTCGCCCTCTTCACCGCGGCGTCGCTCGGCTGCGCGCTCGCCGGCTCGCTGCCGATGCTGGCCGTGATGCGCGTGATCCAGGGGTTCGGCGCGGCCGGCATCATGAGCGTCAACGCGGCGCTCGTGCGGATGATCTACCCGTCGTCGATGCTCGGGCGCGGGCTGTCGATCAACGCGATGGTGGTCGCGCTGTCGTCGGCGATCGGGCCGACGGTCGCGTCCGCGATCCTGTCGTTCGCGTCGTGGCCGTGGCTCTTCGCGGTCAACGTGCCGATCGGCATCGCGGCCGTGCTCGGCAGCGTGCGCGCGCTGCCGGCCAACCCGCTGCACGACGCGCCGTACGACTTCCCGAGCGCGCTGATGAACGCCTGCGTGTTCGGCCTGCTGATCACGGCCGTCGACGGGCTCGGTCACGGCGAAGGTCATGCGTACGTCGCGACCGAACTGGCCGTCGCATGCGTGGTCGGCTACTTCTTCGTGAAGCGTCAGTTGTCGCAGCCGGCGCCGCTGCTGCCGGTCGACCTGATGCGCATCCCGATGTTCGCGCTTTCGATCTACACGTCGATGGCGTCGTTCACGTCGCAGATGCTCGCGTTCGTCGCGCTGCCGTTCTGGCTGCAGAATTCGCTCGGTTTCTCGCAGGTCGAGACGGGCCTCTACATGACGCCGTGGCCGCTCGTGATCGTGTTCGCCGCGCCGCTCGCGGGCGTGCTGTCGGACCGCTATTCGGCCGGCATTCTCGGCGGAATCGGGCTCGCGCTGTTCGCGGCCGGGCTGCTGTCGCTCGCGACGATCGGCGCACACCCGGGCACGGTCGACATCGTGTGGCGAATGGCGCTGTGCGGCGCGGGCTTCGGGCTGTTCCAGTCGCCGAACAACCGCGCGATGCTGTCGTCGGCGCCGCGCGAGCGCAGCGGCGGCGCCGGCGGCATGCTGACCACCGCGCGCCTGACGGGCCAGACGCTCGGCGCCGCGCTCGTCGCGCTGATTTTCGGGCTCGTGCCCGACCGCGGGCCGACGATCGCGTTGTATGTCGCCGCGGTGTTCGCGGCGGTGGCCGCGCTCGTCAGCCTGCTGCGCATCGCGTCGCCGCGGCCGGACACGGCGGCCTGACACCGTCTTACCGCGCTCGCGGCGGCCATCATGCGGCGTCGAGCGTATCCATCACGAAGCGCACGCGCGCCTTCACGCTCACGCGTGGCAATTCGATCAGCCGATAGCCGTACGACGTATAGCAATCGACCATCGCGTCATGGGTCCGCACCGCTTCGGCAAAATCCTGCCGGCGCTCGGTGTCCTGCACATAGATGTCGGGCCAAGGCGGCGCGACGAACACGCGCCGGTGATAGCGGAAACGCCGCGCCGCGGCTTCCGCGTGCGCGGGTACCGCCAATCCGGTCAGCCGCAGATAACCGATCACGTCCGGCACGCCGCGGTCGAAGAACACCGGCCCGCGCGCCTGCCGCGCGAGATGGTAGGAGCGCATCTCCCAGCCCAGCATCAGCTCGGCGAACGCCGCCGGGTCGCGCCACGGCAGCGCAGGGCCGTCGACCGCCACCTGGTCGCGGATCACGCCGCGCCCGGCCTCCTGCGAGCGAGCAAAGCCAGCGCGCTCCAGCGCATCGAGCAAGGTGCTCTTGCCCGAGCCCGGGCCGCCCGTCACGACGAAGAACCGGCCGGCCGTATCGCCCGCCGTTTCGTCGTCGCTGCCGGCGCCCGGCGCGCACTCACGCATGCGCGACCCGCCGGCCCGCGCGCTGGGTGACCGACGCCGCCGCCGCGACACTGCGCAGGTCGGCGACGAACGTATCGCGCCAGACCGACAGGTCGTTCTCGCGCAGCCGCGCGAGGTTCTGCTCGTGACGCGCCTGCCGCTCCGCGAGCGGCATCGACAGCGCGCGTTCGAGCGCCTCGGCCATCTGCGACAGGTCGTACGGATTGACGAGCAGCGCGCCGGTCAGCTCGACCGCCGCGCCCGCGAACTCCGACAGCACGAGCACGCCCGGATCGGCCGGATCCTGCGACGCGACGTATTCCTTCGCGACGAGATTCATCCCGTCGCGCAGCGGCGTCACGTAGCCGACCTGCGACATCCGGAAGAACGCCATCAGCAGGTTGCGCTCGTACTTGCGGTTCAGGTACTGGATCGGCGTCCAGTCGAGCTGCGAGAAGCGGCCGTTGATGCGGCCGGCCTCGCCTTCCAGCGTTTCGCGGATGTGCTGATAGGTCTGCACGTCGGAACGCGTCGGCGGCGCGATCTGCAGCAGCGACACGCGCCCCTGCCAGCCCGGCGCATTCGCGAGCATCCGCTCGAACGACTGGAAGCGCTCGACGAGCCCCTTCGAGTAATCGAGGCGGTCGACGCTCATCACCAGCTTCCGATCGCCCAGCGCCTCGCGCAGCATCTTGACCGGCTTGCGCGTGCCGTACTGGACGGCCGCCTGCGCGATCGCGTCAGGATGCACGCCGATCGGATAGGCGGCGACCTTCACGACGCGGCCATGCGCGTGCAGCATCCCGTCGTCGCTCGCCGCGCCGATGCCGCGCCGCTCGATGTAGTCGGTGAACGCCTGCTTGTCGGCGTCGGTCTGGAAGCCCGCGACGTCGTACGCGCACATGAACTTCACGAGTTCCTCGTGCGGCGGCACGAGGCGCAACATGTCGGGCGACGGAAACGGGATATGCAGGAAGAAGCCGATCGGGTTCTTCACGCCGAGCTCGCGCAGGCAGTGCGCGAACGGCAGCAGGTGGTAGTCGTGCACCCAGATCAGGTCGTCCGGACGCAGCAGCGCGGCGAGCTGCTTCGCGAGCATCGCGTTCACGCGCAGATAACCGGCGTACTCCTGCCGGTCGAAGCGCGCGAGATCGCCGCGGTAATGGAACACCGGCCACAGCGTCGCGTTCGAGAAGCCGCGGTAGTACTGGTCGTAGTCGCGCCGGGTCAGCCCGACCGTCGCATACGTCACGTTGCCGTCCCGCTGGATCGCGGGCTCGGCATCCGGCGCACCGACGATCTCGCCGTTCCACCCGAACCAGACGCCGCCCGTTTCCTTCAGCGCGTCCATCACGCCGACGGCCAGGCCGCCCGCGCTCGGGCGCGTGTCCTCGCCGGCGGCGACACGATTCGATACCACGATCAATCTGCTCATGCGACTTCCCCTCCTCGATTCGATTGGCTGGCGCGCGACGCACGCCCACGCGGGCGCGGCGGCCCGAAGGCGGCCGCGCGGCGACTCAGTTCCGAGAATTGCAATGAAATACGGCGATGGAATGCGGCGACGACCGCATCAGGCGTCCTGCTCCTGCCCGAGGTCGCGTTGATAGTCGAGCCCTTCCGGGCGAGCCCCGCCCTGGTTGTGATCGCCGTCCGACGGTGTCTCGTCCGGCGCACCCGCAGGCGGGGCCGAAGGCGCGTCGATCCGCGGACGCGGCGGCGCTTCCGGATGGTCGGCCGCCGCGACAGGCGGCCGGCGTGACAACCGTTTCGAACGGCGCATGGCTGGGTGTCTCATAAGCGGCGCGGCTCGAGGCCGTCGTAGAAACATTCCATAACAAAACAGTCTAGGTCGCTTGATCGCATCCGAAGGTAACAATTACCTTCAATTTGTAACGTTTCGACCCCTCGCCGATCATCTATCCGACAATAACGCCGCCCGCGCGCACGCGGCCCGCCGCACGGCGATTTGTCAAAGCTTTGCAGTTTTCCCATGACAATTGCGAAACAATGACGCGGCATCAGGGGCGTGCACGCGTCGCCGCTCACCCAGACAGGACTTGCACTCAGGGATGAACATTCGTTTCGAATCGCCGCGCCGGGCCACGCCGGCGCGCGTCGTGCTGGCCGTGATCGCCACGGCCGCACTGCTGTCCGGCTGCAATTCGCTGTACAGCGAAGGGGCGACCGCCAGCGCCGGTATCGCGGGCGCCGCGATCGCCTCCAAGGTCACCAACAACGCCGCCGTCGCGACGGGCATCGGCCTCGGCGCCGTCGCCGGCGCGCGGGCCGGCGTCCAGTACTCGCAGCGCGTCGCGCACCGCTACACGCAGGAGCAGATCGCGAAGGCGGCCGGCCCGCTCGACGTCGGCGGCGTCGCGCCGTGGTCGACGCACCATTCGTTCCCGATCGAGGACGACGAGCAGGGCCGCGTGACGGTCAGCCGGATGATCAGCGTCGGTCCGCTCGACTGCAAGGAAATCGTGTTCGCGGTCGATACGCCGGCGAAGGCCGACAAGGCCGCGCAATCGGCGTTCTACGTCGCCACCATCTGCCGCGACGGGCCCGTGTGGAAATGGGCGTCGGCCGAACCGGCGACCGAACGGTGGGGCGCGCTGCAATGAGCGTCGCGATCCGTATCGCGGCGATCGGCGCGCTGTACGCGGCGACGGTCGCACTGTCGGGCTGCGGGTCGGTCGGCGCCGCGAGCGGCGCGCTGGCCGGCGCGGCGACGGGCCTCGTCACCGCGAACCCGGCGGTCGGCGTCGGCGTCGGGATCGCCGTGCAGGCCGCGACCGACGAAGCCGTCAACCGCACGATGAAGCAGCTCCATCAGAATCAGCAGGACGCGATCGCGAAGACGGCCGGCAGTCTCGCCGTCGGCGAAGTGAAGCCGTGGAAGGTGAAGAACACGCTGCCGCTCGAAAACGGCGAAGGCGAAGTGCGCGTCACGCGCGCGTATTCGTCGGCGCTCGCGCTGTGCAAGGAATTCGCGTTCTCGGTGAAGGACGGCGACAAGGCCGACTGGTATTTCGCGAATGCGTGCCAGCAGGGCACGCACTGGAAGTGGGCGTCGGCGGAACCGGCCGTCGATCGGTGGGGGAATTTGCAGTAACGGGGCGATGCGCCGCGCGTCGCGCGCGGCGCCCTTGGCGTTCTGCGAGGTGCAGCTATGCCGAGCGCCCCGCCAACATCACGACTCGACGTCCTCGAGACTGAAGATCTCCGTCTGGTCGTTGTACGAGAAGATCTCGCCATAACGGCCCCAGTCGATCACCGCGTCGAGCGTTTCCTCGGCCGCGCCGTCCGACAGGAAATCCTCGAGCTCCTGCTCGAAGCGCACGCGCGGCGCGCGATGGCCCGGGCGCTCGTTCAGCACCTTCTTGATCCGCGCGGCGAGCGGCACGTGCTTCAGCAGGTGATCCGCGAACATCAGCTTGCGCTCCTGCGTGCCGAATTCCGCGAACACGCGCCCCGGCGGCGTCAGGAACACGTCGCCTTCGCGCACGTCCGCGAAGCCGAGGTACTGCAGCACTTCCGCGATCGGGAACAGGTCGTCGACCTCGAGGTGCAGCGTGCGCGCGATTTCCGGCATGTCCGCGCGGCCGTGGTACGGCGCCATCGCGAGCGTCTCGATCAGGCCGGCCATCAGGTTGGTCGACACCTGCGGCAGCCAGCTGCCGAGTTCCAGCCCCTTCTTCGTCGCCTCGCCGGTCTGACGCGCGGTCATCTTCGCGTAGATGTCGTCGACGAGCTTGCGGAACGCCGGGTCGAGACGATTGCGCGGGTGCTTGAACGGCACCTTGATCTCGGCGATCACGCGACCCGGGTTCGACGAGAGCACGAGGATCCGGTCGCACATGAACACCGCTTCCTCGATGTTGTGCGTGACGATCAGCACCGACTTGATCGGCATGCGGCCCTGCGTCCACAGATCGAGCAGGTCGGTACGCAGCGTCTCGGCCGTCAGCACGTCGAGTGCGGAGAACGGCTCGTCCATCAGCAGAATGGTCGGATCGACGACGAGGGCGCGCGCGAAACCGACGCGCTGGCGCATCCCGCCCGACAGCTCGCGCGGGTACGCGTTCTCGAAACCGTCGAGACCGATCAGGTCGATCGCGGCCAACGCACGCTCGCGCCGCTCGCGCGCGCCGACGCCGAGTGCCTCCAGCCCGGCTTCCACGTTCTGCAGCACGGTGAGCCACGGGAACAGCGCGAAGGTCTGGAACACCATCGCGACGCCCTCGGCCGGGCCGCGCAGCGGCTTGCCGAGATAGGTCACCTCGCCGCCGGTCGGCTCGATCAGCCCGGCGATGATGCGCAGCAGCGTCGACTTGCCCGAGCCCGAGCGGCCGAGCAGACCGACGATCTCGCCTTCGCGCAGCGACAGGTTCGCGTCGTCGAGCACGAGCAACTCGCCCTGCGTCTTGTTGAAGCCGCGGCAGACGTGATCGACGCGCAGGATTTCTTCACCGAGGCGCGGCGGCTGGGACGTCTGGACGGGGGCGTTTACAGCATTCGGATTGTGCATCGCGTTTCGCTCTCAATCGGTCTCAGTCGAGCCGCAGCTTCGCCTCGGCGAAGGCATACAGCGGGCGCCACAGCAGGCGGTTGAACAGGGTGACGAACAGGGACATCACGGCGATGCCCAGGATGATCTTCGGAAAATCGCCGGCGGCGGTGGTCCGCGCGATGTAGGCACCGAGACCATGCGCCTCGATGCGCGTGCTGCCCCACTGCACGGCTTCCGACACGATGCTCGCGTTCCACGCGCCGCCCGAGGCGGTGATCGCGCCCGTCACGTAGTACGGGAAGATGCCGGGCAGGATCGCCTGACGCCACCACTGCCAGCCGCGGATGCGGAAGTTGGTCGCCGCTTCGCGATAGTCGTTCGGGTAAGACGTTGCGCCGGCGATCACGTTGAACAGGATATACCACTGCGTGCCGAGCACGATCAGCGGCGACAACCAGATGTCCGCGTTCAGGTGGAAGCGCGCGATCACGATCACGAACACCGGGAACAGCAGGTTCGCCGGGAACGCGGCGAGGAACTGCGCGAGCGGCTGCAGCTTCTCGGCCAGCTTCGGACGCAGCCCGACCCATACGCCGATCGGCACCCAGATCACCGACGCGATCGAGATCAGCACGACCACGCGCAGCAGCGTGATGAGCCCGAGCACGAGCACGTGGCCGACTTCGGCCATCGTCACGCCGGTCGCCACGAAGCTGACGACGCGCCATACGATATAGGCCGTGCCGAGCAGCACGAGCCCCGCCCAGGCAATGTCGACCGTGCGCGACGCCTTCTTCTCGACTTTCGGCAGCGAGAAGCGCATCGCGCCCGACAGCGGCAGGCGCAGCGGGATCCGCGCGGCCTTCGCGAACAACCAGCCGGCCGGCACGAGCAACTGATGAATCAGCCGCGTGCGGCGCACGAGGTCGAGCAGCCACGATTGCGGCGCGTCGCCCGACGCGGTGTTCTCCATCCGGAACTTGTCGGCCCACGCGATGAGCGGGCGGAACAGGAGCTGGTCGTACGCGAGGATCACGACCGTCATCGTCAGGATCACCCAGCCGATCGCGCCGAAGTTCTTGTCCGAGATCGCCTGCGCGAGATACGCGCCGATGCCCGGCAGCGTGATCGTCTGGTTGCCGACGGTGATCGCCTCCGACGCGACGACGAAGAACCAGCCGCCCGACATCGACATCATCATGTTCCAGATCAGGCCCGGCATCGAGAACGGCACTTCGAGCTTCCAGAAGCGCTGCCAGGACGTCAGGTGAAAGCCGCGCGACACTTCGTCCAGGTCGCGCGGCACCGTGCGCAGCGACTGATAGAAGCTGAACGTCATGTTCCACGCCTGGCTCGTGAAGATCGCGAAGATCGCGGCCAGTTCGGCACCGAGCACGCGGCTCGGGAACAGCGCGAGGAAGAACGTGACCGTAAACGAGATGAAGCCGAGCACCGGCACCGACTGCAGGATGTCGAGAATCGGGATCAGCACCATGCCCGCGCGGCGGCTCTTGGCCGCGAGCGTGCCGTAGACGAGCGTGAACGCCAGCGACGCGACCATCGCGGCGAGCATCCGCAGCGTGGTGCGCAGCGCGTATTCGGGCAGGTTCGACGGATCTAGCGAGATTTTCTGCGTCTGCAGCACGCCGATCGGCGCCATCGTTTCATGAAAACCGACCACCGCCATCGCGATCAGGCAGATGATCAGCGGAAAGGCGATGAAGTCCCACCGGTTCGGCAACACGCGCCACGCGGATGCGTTGGCGGTCCGGTTCGGATTGAAGAATCCGACGTTCATCAGGCGCCCTCCCCGGTAAGGCCGATCGAAGCCGGCAGTCGATGTTGATTCATGGCAAAGCGCACGGGCGCGGTAATTCGATTGACTGGCGATCTCGCGCACGCGGCGCGCCGTGCGTGCATGCGTCGCCGCAGCCGGTCGAGCCGGGCCGCGACGGCACGACACTACACCAACCTGTATTTCAGGTACAACCGTCCGGGGACGGCGCAGGCAACGCATGGATCGTGCCCGGCGCGTGGACGGATGGCGGGCGCGCGGTACGGAACAGCCTGGCCGCAGTCCTGCGGCCGGCACGCAGGCCCGAATTATGCCGTGATCCGGCCCGGCCGTGAACCCGCCCCCCGCACACGGGCACAAACCGTGTCCCGGATCAGCAGCCGGATACGGCGAAGCAGGTATGATCGGGGCTAGCCCCCGGGGTCCGTTGCGGCCGTGTCGCCTCAAGGCACACGCGCGCCGTGTCAACCGGCCCCGGGGATCGACCGACGAGCGGGAGGAAGGGAATGGCAGGAAACTTGGTGATCGTCTGTCGCGATCAGGATGCCGACGCGTTCTATGAACTCATGCAGGAGTACGGGTCGTTCCAGACCCGGCTGTCGTCCACGGCGTGGTACCTGAACATGAACGTCGTGCCGGAATCGCTGCAGGAGGAAATCCTGGAGCGCCTCGGCCGGTATACGACCGTCTATATCTTCGAGGCCACCACGGTGACCTACAACACGATCGACAGCAACGCGGCCGAGACGCTCGGCACGCTGTTCGGCGAATGACGCCGTGCGGCGCCAGCCCGGCCGGGCCGGCGCCGCCACCGCTCATACGGCCTGTGCGTGGGATTCGTCGTCTTTCGGCACGACGTCGAACGGGAACGTCATCGACACGCGCAGGCCGCCTTCGGGACGATTGCCGATGTCGCACGCGCCGCCCAGCCTGAGCACGAGCCGCTCGACGATCGCAAGGCCGAGCCCGCTGTGGCCGTTCCCGCCGCGCGCGGGATCGAGCCGCACGAACGGCCGCGTGGCGGCCGCGAGGTCGCGCGGCGCGATGCCGCCGCCGCTGTCGCCGACCGACAACACGTAGCCGGCCGGCGTGCGCGCCGTCTCGACGAGCACGGGCGGCGCGCCGTACGCATGCGCATTGTCCAGCAGGTTCGACAGGAGCCGGTCGAGCGTCGCCGTCGGCAGCCGGAAGCCGGGACCGGCCTCCAGCCGCGTCTGGACCGCGGGCGCGTTCGGCGCGACCGCGCGATAGCTGCGCGCGACCCGCTCGCACGCCTGATCGACCGGCACCGGCTCGCTGCGGTCGGCCCCGCCATGCGCAAACACCAGGAACTGGTCGACGATGTGCGACATCGAGTCGACGTCGCGCACCACGCCGTCGCGCAGCCGCGCGTCGTCCATCATTTCCGCCCGCAGGCGCATCCGGGCGAGCGGCGTGCGCAGGTCGTGCGCGACGCCGGCCAGCATCACCGCGCGATCGCTCTCGGCCTGCGACACCTGCTCGACCATCTGGTTGAAGCCATGCGTGAGCTGGCGCAGCTCGCGCGGCCCGCGTTCGCGCAGCGGCGGCACCGGCTGCCCGCGGCCGAAACGCGCGACCGCGCGCGCCAGCGAACGCAGCGGCTGCTGCAACTGCCAGGCCGCGAACAGCGCGGCGATCACGCCGGCCGAGAAGATCGTGCCGAGCCACAACAGCATCCGGTCGAGCGAGCGCGGCGGCCGCAACGGCTGCACGGGCACCACGATCCAGTTGCGGTCGGCCGGCTCCTTCACCCACAGCACCGGCGGATGGCCGGGCGTCCCGATCTCGACCTGCGTGCCGGGCGGCATGCGGTCGCTCACGTCGTCGCGGAACCGCTTCAGCGGCGGCGGCAGCCCCGCATCGCCGCCCTTCGGCACGTCGGCGCTATCCGGCGACACGAGCCGCACGCGCGACGGCAGCGGCTGGTCGGGCGTGCGCGCGACGTGCTGGCGCACCGCGTCGACCAGGAACGCGGCCTCCTCGACCGCATAACGCGTCTGCATCTGGTTGCGCTCGAGCCGTATCGCGAAGAACCACGCGAAGTGCGACAGAAGCAGGACGCCGACGACGAGCAGCGCCAGCCGCCCGAACAGCGAATCAATGGGTTTGCGCATGGGCCTCGCCGTCGGGCACGAACACGTAGCCGCGCCCGCGGACCGTCTGGATGAAGCGCGGCGTCGACGGATCCGTTTCGAGGATGCGGCGCAGGCGCCACACCTGGACGTCGATGCCGCGGTCGGTGCCGTCGTACTCGGGCCCGTGCAGCAGCTCGAGCAGCCGCTCGCGCGTGAGCGTGCGCAGCGCGTGGTTCACGAAGATCTTCAGCAGCGCGAATTCGCTGCTCGACAGCGTGGCCGGCTTGCCGTCGACCGACAGCGTGCGCGCCTGGAAGTCGAGCAGGAAGCGGCCGAACGCGAACGGCTCGCGCTGCTCGGGCGCGGCCGCCGACGGCGTCGCGCGGCGGCGGCGCAGCACGGCCTGCACGCGCGCGAGCAGCTCGCGCGGGTTGAACGGCTTGCCGAGGTAGTCGTCCGCGCCGAGCTCGAGCCCGACGATGCGGTCGACGTCGTCCGCCCGCGCGGTCAGCATGATCACGGGGATGTCGTCGCCGGCCGCGCGCAGCTGGCGCAGCGCGGTCAGGCCGTCCACGCCCGGCATCATCAGGTCCAGCACGATCAGGTCGGGCCGCTCGCGCTCGAGGCGCTTCTCGAGCGTCGCCGCGTCATGCAGCACGGACACTTCCATCCCCTGGCGCACGAGATAGTCGCGCAGCAGGTCTCGGAGTTCTTGGTCGTCGTCGACGATGAGGATCTGGGTAGTCATGGCTCGAAGTTTACCGCGCGAGGGAGGAGTGGAAGAACGAAACAAAGGGGCGAAAGGGTTACTGCGGGTTACCGCGCAAGGGAACTGTAATGCCCGGTAACCGGGCAGCCACCCCGCGTAACACCCGCCGGCGCCTGCATCGCTAACCTGCGTCTTACCGGATGCGGCACCGGCTTTCCCGGCACCGCATCGCCGGACCCTTTGGATACAAGGAGTTTCTGAAATGTATAAGAAGACTTCCCGCGTGGCCATCGCGGCCGCCACCGTGCTCGCTCTCGCATTCGGCACCGCGCATGCCGCGCAACCCACCGACATGCCGCCGCCGGGCGGCCCCGGCATGCACTGGATGCACGACGGGCACGAAGGCGGCCCGTTCGGCGCGGTCATGAGACTGCACGACCAGTTGAAGCTCAACGCGTCGCAGGAACAGCAATGGCAAGCGGCCGTCAACACGATGAAGCAGAATCGTGACGCGATGCGCAAGAGCCACGAGCAGATGCGCGAGCAGTTCAAGGCGCAGCAGAACCAGCCGATCCTCGACCTGAGCGCGATGCATTCGGCACGCCAGCAGGCGGAGGCGCAGAACGCGCAACTGCGCGAGCAGACGTCCGCCGCATGGCTCACGTTCTACAACGGGCTGAACGACCAGCAGAAGACCATGGTCAGCACCGCGCTCAAGCAGCAGTTCGCGAAGATGGAACAGCGCCACGAGAAGATGAAGGAGCGCTGGGAGCAGCATCGCGCGGCCGCCAAGGGCGCGTCGACGCCGGCGCAGTAAGCTGGCGGGCCGCTTCCGCAGCGGCATCGAAGGGGACGCAGGCACTGCCCTGCGTCCCCTTTTTCGTTTCAGGCGACGTCGAACAGCAGCACCTCGGCCGCGCGGCCGCGCGCGAACGCCACCGCGGCCACCCCGCCGCTCCGCGCGCCGTCGCCGGCAGCCAGCGCGCGGCCGTCGACCGCGACCTCGCCGCGCGCCACGTGCACGTAGACGCTGCGCCCGGCCGGCACGTCGAACGCCGTCGTCTCGTTGCCGTCGATCAGCCCCGCGAAGATGCGAGCGTCCGCCCGCATCGACAGTGCGCCGTCGCCACCGTCGGGCGCCGCGACGAGCCTGAGCCGCCCGCGCTTCTCGTCGTCGGCGAAACGCCGCTCCTCGTAGCCGGGCCGCCCGCCCCGCTCGGCCGGCTGCAGCCCGATCCGCAGCAGATGCAGCGGCCGGTCGCGCGACGCGTTGGTTTCGCTGTGCATGAGCCCCGTGCCGGCGCTCATCCGCTGGATGCCGCCAGTCCGGACGATCGCGCCGCAGCCGAGGCTGTCGCGGTGCGCGAGCACGCCATCCAGCACGTAAGTGACGATCTCCACGTCGCGGCGCGGCTGCATTCCGAAACCGCGCGTCTGCGCGATCAGATCCTCGCTCAGCACGCACAACGCGCCGACGGGCCGACGCACCGGCGCATGCGCGGTGCGGCAGGCGGACGAAAAACTGTAACTCGATTCGAGCCAGCCGTGACGCGTGCGCCAGCGGTCTTCGGCGCGCAGGATCTGGAACATTGGGGGACGCTCGGCGGCGCGGATGTTCTGTTCGGGTTTACCTCCACTGCAGGGGGAGGCCGACAGCGCCACAATCCGCCGCCCGCGCACCGCATCGTTGCACTCGCGCAACCAATTGCAGAAATATTCGTTGCGAATACCACGATTGTCGCAACAGCCGAATCGAGGAATCGGTCGACCGTGCCGGATTGCCGTTTTCCGGGTATCGCGTTCGGGTAAAATACCGCCCTTTTGGCGTTCGCCGTTCGGGCGGCCGCCAACGTCAGAGCGCCGATCGGCGATTTTTGGCCGTCTAGAATACGCCGCGGCGCCCGGTTCGACCGGCCGCGAGCGCCCCCGGAAAGTCAGCAACAGAAGGATGGAAATGAAGAAGGCCGCCCTGTGCGCCGCCCTCGCCCTCGTGGCGGGCAGCGCCTTCGCGAAGGAGTGGAAGACCGTGCGGATCGGCGTCGACGCCAGCTACCCGCCGTTCGAGTCGACCGCGCCGAGCGGCGAGATCGTCGGTTTCGACGTCGATCTCACCAAGGAAATCTGCAAGCGGATCAACGTGAAGTGTGTGTGGGTGCCGCAGGATCTCGACGGGATCATCCCGGCGCTGAAAGCGAAGAAGTACGACGTCATCGTGTCGTCGCTGACCGTCACGGACAAGCGTCGTCAACAGATCGACTTCTCCGACAAGGTGTACGACGCGCCCGCGCGGATGATCGCGAAGACCGGCTCGCCGCTGCTGCCGACGGTCGCGTCGCTGAAGGGCAAGCGCGTCGGCGTCGAGCAGGGCTCGACGCAGGAAACCTACGCGAAGGCGTATTGGGAACCGCAGGGCGTGACGATCGTTCCTTACCAGAACCAGGACCAGGTCTATACCGATCTCGGCTCGGGCCGCCTCGACGCGACGCTGCAGGACGAGCTGCAGGCCGACTACGGCTTCCTGCGCACGCCGCGCGGCAAGGGCTTCGCGTTCGCCGGGCCGGAAGTGAAGGATCCGAAGACGATCGGCGACGGCACCGCGATCGGCCTGCGCAAGGAAGATACCGACCTGAAGCTCAAGATCAACCGGGCGCTGGCGGACATGCACAAGGACGGCACGTACGACCGACTGTCGCACAAGTATTTCTCGTTCAGCGTCTATTCGGCGCCGGCCCGCTGACCGCGGCCTAGGCAGAAGCAGCGGATGCGGGGCGGCCCCGCGTCCGGGCAGTACAGGCAGTCAACCACGCGCCGCCCGCTCCCTTGCCCGCCGCTCGCGCGACGGGCGGGCCCGGCACCGTTGCCGGGGCGGACGGTCATGATACGCACGGGGCGTTCCGCGCAGCTAGGCGGACGCGTCTTTCGCGGCGCACCGCGTGCGCCCTCAGGGACCACACCAGGGACCCCATATGTTTCTACAAGGCTACGGCCCGCTGATCCTCGCCGGCACCTGGCAAACCGTCAAACTGGCGGTGCTTTCGCTTGCGCTGTCGTTCCTGCTGGGGCTGCTCGGCGCCGGCGCGAAGCTGTCGCGCAACCGGGTGACGAGCGGCATCGGCACCGTCTATACGACGCTGATCCGCGGCGTGCCCGATCTCGTGCTGATGCTGCTGCTGTTCTACAGCCTGCAGATCTGGCTGAACATGGCGACCGACGCGCTCGGCTGGGACCAGATCGACATCGACCCGTTCCTCGCCGGCGTGCTCGTGCTCGGCTTCATCTACGGCGCGTACTTCACGGAGACGTTCCGCGGGGCGTTCCTGTCGGTGCCGCGCGGCCAGCTCGAAGCCGGCAGCGCATACGGGATGACGAACTGGCAGGTGTTCACGCGGATCATGTTCCCGCAGATGATGCGCTTCGCGCTGCCGGGCATCGGCAACAACTGGCAGGTGCTCGTGAAGTCGACCGCGCTCGTGTCGATCATCGGCCTGGCCGACGTCGTGAAGGCGTCGCAGGACGCCGGCAAGGGCACGCTGCGGTTCTTCTTCTTCACGCTGATCGCGGGCGCGGTCTACCTGGCCATCACGACGATCTCGAACTTCGTGCTGATGTGGCTCGAAAAGCGCTACTCGACCGGTGTCCGCAAGGCTGACCTATGATCGAACTCATCCAAGAATACTGGCGCAACTATCTCTACACCGACGGCTATCGCATCACCGGTGTCGCGATCACGCTGTGGCTGCTGGTCGTGTCGATCGGCCTCGGCTTCTGCCTGTCGGTGCCGCTCGCCGTCGCGCGCGTGTCGAAGAAGAAGTGGCTGTCGGGCGCCGTGTGGCTGTACACGTACGTGTTCCGCGGCACGCCGCTCTACGTGCAGCTGCTGCTCTGCTACACGGGCCTGTACAGCCTGCAGGCCGTGCGCGGCACGCCGATGCTCGATGCGTTCTTCCGCGATGGAATGCACTGCACGCTGCTCGCGTTCACGCTGAACACCTGCGCGTACACCACCGAAATCTTCGCGGGCGCGATCAAGGCGACGTCGTACGGCGAGATCGAAGCCGCGCGCGCGTACGGGATGTCCCCGTTCACGATGTATCGCCGCGTGATCCTGCCGTCGGCGCTGCGCCGCGCGCTGCCGCTGTACAGCAACGAAGTGATCCTGATGCTGCACGCGACCACCGTGGCGTTCACCGCGACCGTGCCGGACATCCTGAAGATCGCGCGCGACGTGAACTCGGCGACCTACATGTCGTTCCACGCGTTCGGCATCGCCGCCCTGCTCTACCTCGTGATCTCGTTCACGCTCGTGTGGCTGTTCCGCCAGGCCGAGCGCCGCTGGCTCGCGTATCTGCGCCCGCAAGGCAAGTAAGTTTCCGCAGGAATATTGATGAATTCCCAGACTCAAAAGCTTTTCGTCGACGATCTCCACAAGCGGTACGGCGATAACGAGGTGCTCAAAGGCGTGTCGCTGAGGGCGAACTCGGGCGACGTGATCAGCGTGATCGGCTCGTCCGGCTCCGGCAAGAGCACGATGCTGCGCTGTATCAATTTCCTCGAGCAGCCGAACGCGGGCCGCATCTTCGTCGACGGCGAGGAAGTGCGCACCGCGCTCGACAAGACGGGCGCATTGCGCGCGGCCGATACGAAACAGCTGCAGCGCGTGCGCACCAAGCTGTCGATGGTGTTCCAGCACTTCAACCTCTGGTCGCACATGAACGTGATCGAGAACGTGATGGAAGCGCCGGTGAACGTGCTCGGCATCCCGAAGAAGGAAGCCGAGGACCGTGCGCGCGAGTATCTCGAGAAGGTCGGCCTCGCGCCGCGCGTCGAGAAGCAGTATCCGTCGCATCTGTCGGGCGGCCAGCAGCAGCGCGTGGCGATCGCGCGGGCGCTCGCGATGCATCCTGACGTGATGCTGTTCGACGAGCCGACCTCGGCGCTCGACCCGGAACTGGTGGGCGAAGTGCTGAAGGTCATGCAGAAGCTGGCCGAGGAAGGGCGCACGATGATCGTCGTCACGCACGAAATGGGCTTCGCGCGCAACGTGTCGAATCACGTGATGTTCCTGCACCAGGGGCGCGTCGAGGAAGAAGGCGTGCCGGCCGAGGTGCTCGCGAACCCGAAGAGCGAGCGCCTGCGCGCGTTCCTGTCGGGCAGCCTCAAGTAACGCCCGCGCGCACCCCGCCCGAACGGGCGCCCCGCGGTCCGCCGCGCGGCGCCCGTTTTGCGTTTACGCGGCGCTCACCGGCATGCCGTCGGCGAACGCGCGCAGTTCGTCGCCCGCCAGCCGGTAACGCACCCATTCGCTCTGCGGCGCCGCGCCGACGCTCTCGTAGAAGCGGATCGCCGGCTCGTTCCAGTCGAGCACGCTCCATTCGAAACGCCCGCAGCCCGATTCGACCGCGATCCGCGCGAGCGCCTTCAGCAGCCGCAGCCCCGCGCCGGCGCCGCGAAAACGCGGCGATACGTACAGATCCTCCAGATACAGCCCCTGCCGCGCGAGCCACGTCGAATACGAGAAGAAATACACGGCGAAGCCGGCCGGCTCGCCGTCGACCTCGCACATCAGCGCACGCGCCGGCGAGCCTTCGCCGAACAGGCTGCGTTCGAGCGATTCGGGCGTCGCGACGACTTCGTGCTCCGCCTTCTCGTAGACGGCCAGCTCGGTGATGAAGCGCAGGATCAGCGGCACGTCGGCGACGGTGGCGGAACGGATATCGATTTGCACGGGTTGAGCCCTCCTCCGGCCCGGATGTGAAACGGAAAGGCGGCGCCGCGCCCCCGCGCTGGCGCCGCTCAAACCGTCATGCTACGTTCACGTGGCGCCTGCAGGAAGTGCAGTTTCTTCATCCGGACCTGAACATGATGCATCCCGATCTCCGCCGTCTCGACCTGAACCTGCTGCTCGTGTTCGATGCGCTATATCGCCACCGGTCGGTCGCGGCGGCCGCGCACGAGCTCGCGTTGAGTCCGTCGGCGTTGAGCCATGCGCTCGCCCGGCTGCGCGACGCGATCGGCGATGCGCTGTTCGTGCGCCTCGGCAACGAAATGCAGCCGACCGTGCGCGCCGACGACATCGCCACGTGGGCCGGCGACGCGCTCGACGCGATGTCGAAGGGGCTCGCCCGCGCGCGCCGCTTCGACCCGACGCAAAGCGACCGTACGTTCGTGTTCGCCGCGACCGACTACACCGCGTTCGCGGTGCTGCCGGCGTTCCTCGCCCGCATCCAGCACGTGGCGCCGCACCTGCGGATCCGCGTCGTCCATTCGGACCGCAAGATTTCCGTCGACGAGCTCGCGGCCGGCCGCATCGACTTCGCGCTCGGCTACCACGAGGAATCGGCGGCCGACGCGCCGGGCATCGAGGATTTCGACTGGTTCTCCGACGACTACGTCGTGATCGCGAGCGCCACGCATCCGGACATCCGCCGGCGGCTGACGCTCGACCAGTATCTGGCGGCCCGCCACGTGGTCGTCACGCCGTGGAACGAATCGCGCGGCGTCGTCGACTACGTGCTCGACCGGCTCGGCCTCGCGCGGCACGTGGCCGTACAGTTGCCGACCGTGCTGGCCGCGCCGTTCGTGATCGCGGAGTCGGCACTCCTGATGACCGTACCGAATCGCGCCGCGCAGGCGCTGCGGCACGCGGCGCCGATCCGCATCTTCCCGGCGCCGTTCGAGATCCCGCGCTACACGGTGAAGGTCTACTCGCATGCGAAGCATGCGCGCACCGATGCGCATCGCTGGATTCGCGCGCAGTTGCTCGTCGCACGGCCGAAGCCGGACTAGCCGCGGAGCGTTGCCGGCCGGGCGTTTCCGGCGCCCGCCAGCAATGGCGGCAATCGCCCGAATCATTACGAAATACTTACCTGTTTCGCGACTTTCGCGCTTACGCCGGCGCCTTTGCAACGTCAATAGTGGCAATCCTTGACCCACGTCCGTGGAATCCATGTCTCCCTTATGGCACAAGGGTTTTCCGGAAATCGAGCACCCTTGGCTCCCCGCTTGCGCACCGTGTTGCATGGCAATTTGGCGACAGCGGTTAGTCAAACAACGATTTCCATCGCCACAAAATTGTATTTTTGCTAAATTAGTAACCAAAGTAGCAAAACGAAGTTCGTGAAATGTAGTTTAGCTTCACGACACAACAAGGAGACCCCGCAGGCCGACCCGGCTGCGCGGGACCGCTCAACGGTTTTCCGTCTGCTTGCCCGCGTGCCGCGCTTACCAGCCCTGCACGAGGTCTCCCTGGTTATCCCGCTTTTGCCCGGCGCTCGCGCTCCGGGCATCTCGTGCAGTCTGGGTTGACTTTTTGACAGGGTATGGAGGAGATGATGAAGAAAGCTTTGGTCGCGGCCGCGCTGATGGCTGCTGGGGTGGTGACGGCGCACGCGCAGAGCAGCGTCACGCTGTATGGCCGCCTGGATGCAGGCATCGAATACCTGAACGGCCTGCAAAACGGCCACCAAGTGCGCGCGGAAAGCGGCGACTGGGGCACGAGCCTGTGGGGCTTGAAGGGTAGCGAGGATATCGGCGGCGGCAACAAGGTCCTGTTCCACCTCGAAGGCGCGTTCAACACGATGAACGGCGGCCTGGGCACGAGCGGCTCGATCTGGGATCGTTTCGCGACCGTCGGTATCTCGAACGAACGCTACGGTACGCTGCTGTTGGGTCGCGAGCTCGCGATCGCCAACGGCGTGTGGGACTTCGACCCGTTCGGCCAGTCGGCCTGGTCGACGGCCTCGCTGGTGCGCGGCCGCAACTGGAACAAGACCAGCAACAACGTGTCGTACCAGTCGCCGTCGCTCTACGGCCTCGACTTCTACGGCCAGTTCTCGTTCTCGAACTCGACCAGCTTCAACGGCAACACGACGGCCGGCCAACCGGGCCGTGCAATGGGCGGTCAGGTCACCTACACGAACTCGCTGTTCCAGTTGCGCGGCATCTACGACGAAACGCGCGACAGCAACGGCCGCTTCTCGGACGTGTTCAACTACTCGCGTGAATACTTCGCGGGCGTGAACGTGTTCCTCGGCCAGTTCAAGTTGCAGGCGGCCTATCAGGCATCGCGCGCCGACGGCAGCGGCGGCCCGGCAGTGAACGCCGGCGTGACGGGTACGCAACAGGTGTGGGGCGGTGTGACGTGGCAGGCCACGCCGGCAGCGGCGCTGATCGCGGCCGTGTATCACGTGAACGCGAACCACGGCGGCGGCAACGCGAACATCTACACGATCGGCGGTTCGTACAACATCTCGAAGCGCACGCTGTTCGACCTGCAGGCCGCGACGGTGCGCAACAGCTCGTCGGCGAACTTCGGCCTGAACGCGAACGGTGCAGGCACCGCCGTGTCGACCGGCAACCCGCATCCGGGCGGCAGCCAGACCGGCGTCTACGCCGGTATCCAGCACCTGTTCTGATCAGGCGCCGTCAAAGAACGAATCGACAACACTTTCCACGCTGCTGCGAGAGGCGCGTATCGGTGCGGTACCCAAACGGGTATCCGCACCGTTTTTTCTTGGCGGCCCGGATTCGTGCGACCCGTTGCCCGATCGGTCGATTCGGCCGCGCTTGACCGAATCGAGCGGACGCGGCGCTCAGACGGCCGCTTCGTTCTCTTCGCCGGTACGGATGCGGATCACGCGCTCGACGTCCGACACGAAGATCTTGCCGTCGCCGATCTTGCCGGTGCGCGCCGCACCGATCACCGCGTCGATCACCTGATCGACCTGCGCTTCCGCGACGACCACCTCGATCTTCATCTTCGGCAGGAAGTCGACCACGTATTCGGCGCCGCGATACAGCTCGGTATGGCCCTTCTGGCGGCCGAAGCCCTTCACTTCCGTCACGGTCAGGCCCGTGAGACCCACTTCGGCGAGCGCTTCGCGGACTTCGTCCAGCTTGAACGGCTTGATGATGGCGGTGATGCGTTTCATGATGGGTGTCCCTCAATGCTCGTTTGGATGAAAAAATCGCGTTCCCGATTGTAAGCCGGCGGGCCGCATCCGGCCCAGCACCGGTCAATCGAGCCGTTCGGTGAAGCGCGACGTGATCGGGTAGCGCCAGTCGCGCCCGAACGCGCGATGCGTGACGCGGATGCCGATCGGCGCCTGCCGGCGCTTGTATTCGTTGATCTTGATGAGCCGCGTCACGCGCTCGACGTCGGCCTGCGCGTAGCCGGCCGCGACGATCTCGGCGAGCGGCCGGTCTTCTTCCATGTACATCCGCATGATCGCGTCGAGTACGTCGTACGGCGGCAGGCTGTCCTGGTCGGTCTGGTTCTCGCGCAGCTCGGCCGACGGCGCGCGCGTCAGGATCCGCTCGGGAATCACGTCGCGCAGCGCGTAATCGGTCGTTTCGTTGCGGTAGCGGCAGAGTTGGTACACGAGGGTCTTCGCGATGTCCTTGATCACCGCGAACCCGCCGGCCATGTCGCCGTACAGCGTGCAGTAGCCGACCGCCATCTCGCTCTTGTTGCCGGTCGTCAGCACGATCGAGCCGAACTTGTTCGACAGCGCCATCAGCAGCGTGCCGCGGATGCGCGCCTGGATGTTCTCCTCCGTCGCGTCTTCCGCGCGGCCCGCGAATTCGCTCGCGAGCGCGGCGCGGAATGCATCGAACATCGGCGCGATCGCGATCTCGTCGTAGCGCACGCCGACGCGCCGCGCCATCTCCGCCGCATCGGTGGTCGAGATGTCGGCCGTGAAGCGCGACGGCATCATCACCGCGCGCACGCGCTCGGGCCCGAGCGCATCGCATGCGACGGCCAGCACCAGCGCCGAATCGACGCCGCCCGACAGCCCGATCAGCACGCCGGGAAAGCCGTTCTTGCCGATGTAGTCGCGCACGCCGGTCACGAGCGCGCGGTACGCCTGCGCGTGCGTCGACAGCTCGGGCGCGATCGCGCCGGGCAGCGGCCGCGCGCCGTCGAATTCGACGATCGCGTGCCCTTCGTCGAACTGCGGCATCTTCGCGACGAGCGCACCCTCGCCGTCGAGCACGAACGAACCGCCGTCGAACACGAGCTCGTCCTGGCCGCCGACGAGGTTCACGTACACCATCGGCAGGCCGGTCTCGCGAATCCGCGCGCGCAGGATGTCGATGCGCACCGCCTCCTTGTTCATGTGATACGGCGAACCGTTCGGGATCAGCAGCACCTGCGCGCCGGCCGCCTTCGCGATCTGCGCGGCCGACGCGTGCCACGCGTCCTCGCAGATGATCACGCCGTATTTCACGCCGTTCAGCTCGAATACGAGCGGCTCGGTGTCGGTCGCGAAATAGCGCTTCTCGTCGAACACCTCGGCATTCGGCAGATCCTGCTTGCGGTAGGTGCCGACGATCTCGCCGCCGACGATCAGCGATACCGCGTTGAAGGTATCGGTGGGCGGCACGCCGCGCTCGATCGGGCGGTTTGCATTACCATCGACGGCTGATGCGCTGCCCGCCCCCCTGCCCGCACCGCGCAACGGATGGCCGACCAGCACCGCGAGCCCGTCGAACGCCTTCAGCGCGTCGGCTAGCGCATCGAGCGCGGCCGCCGCCGCCGCGTAGAACGCGGGGCGCAGCAGCAGGTCTTCGGGCGGATAGCCGGATAGCGCGAGTTCGGGGGCGACCATCAGTTGCGCACCATCGTTGTGCGCGGCGCGCGCGGCCGCGACGATGCGCGCGACGTTGCCGGCGAAATCGCCGACGGTGACGTTGATCTGGGCGAGAGCGAGTCGGGTCTTCATGGCGGGATCGGCGCAACCCGGCGGCGCGCCTTGAACGGCTGACGAAATCGATCCGGACGCGGGCCACGGCGGCCCGCATCCGGCAACATCCAACGGTACGGATTCACGCTTGAAACACGAACGCATCGATTATCGCACGGGCATCCTGTCGTCCCCCGCCGAGGTGCCGGCCGACGAATGGAACGCGCTGCTCGCGGGCGACGCGCAGCCCACGCCGTTCCTGCGCCACGAATTCCTCGACGCGCTGCACGTCGCACGCTGCGCGGTGGACGACACCGGCTGGTCGCCGCACTTCGTCACGCTGACCGACGCGCGCACCGGCCGGCTCGCGGCCGCGGCGCCTGTCTACGCGAAGCAGCATTCGTACGGCGAATACGTGTTCGACTGGGCGTGGGCCGACGCATACCAGCGCAACGACCTGCCCTATTACCCGAAGCTGCTGTGCGCGGTGCCGTTCACGCCGGTGCAGGGCACGCGGCTGCTCGCGGCCGACGACGACGCGCGCCGCCGGCTCGCGGCCACGCTGCTGGCGTTCGCCGAGCAGAGCGACGTGTCGTCGCTGCACGTGCTGTTCCCGACCGGCGACGAAGCGCGGCTGCTCGAATCGATGGGGATGATGCTGCGCGAAGGCGTGCAGTTCCACTGGCTCAACGACGGCTACCGTCACTTCGACGATTTCCTCGCCACGCTCGAGCAGAAGAAACGCAAGAACATCCGTGCGGAGCGGCGCAAGGTGCACGACGCGGGCGTGACCTTCCGGCGGCTCACCGGCGACCAGATCACCGACGCCGACTGGCGTTTCTTCTCGCGCTGCTATCGGCAGACGTACCGCGAACATTATTCGAGCCCGTACCTGAACCTCGACTTCTTCCGCACGATCGGCACGACGATGCCCGAGAACCTGCTGCTCGTGATCGCGGAAGCCGACGGGAAGCCGATCGCGAGCGCGCTCGCCGTGTACCGGCGCGGCGAGCACGGCGGCGGCACGCTGTACGGCCGCTACTGGGGCGCGATCGAGCACGTGCCCTGCCTGCATTTCGAAACCGCCTACTACCAGCTGCTCGAATTCTGCATCGAGGCCGGGCTCGATACGTTCGAAGGCGGCGCGCAGGGCGAGCACAAGCTCGCGCGCGGTTTCCTGCCGACCGTCACGCACTCCGCGCACTGGCTCGCGCATCCGGCGTTTTCCGATGCGGTCGCGCGCTTTCTCGAACGCGAGACCGAACATATCCACGCGTACGTCGACGAACTGCGCGAACACGATCCGTTCCGGCGCAACACCGGCTAGCGTCATCCGGCGCGCCGCGCAGGCGGCGAAGCCACGCTGGGGCCTCGCCGCCTGTCGTCCGCCTCAGCCGGTTCAGTGCGCGGCGAGCGTCACCGTCTGCGACAGCGCCTGCGGATCGCGCGACGACGCGGCCGCCGACAGCCCGTAGCTGCCCGCGCCGATCCGCCATGCGTGCGCGCTCGCATCCCACACCGCGAAGCGCTGCGCCGGCACCGCGACGCTGACCGTGCGCGCCTCGCCCGGCTGCAGCGCGACCTGGGTCCAGCCGACGAGCCGCTTCGGCGGCTCGCCGAGCGACGCGGGCAGCGCCGCGTAGATCTGCACCGTGTGCGTCCCGGCGCGCGCACCGGTATTCGTCACCGTCACGCCGACCGTCACGTTGCCCGCGGCATCCGCCTGCGCGGACATCGCCGACAACGCATAGGTCGTGTAAGACAGCCCGTAGCCGAACGGGAACAGCGGCTCGATCGCCTTCGCGTCGAACCAGCGATAGCCGTACGCGAGCCCTTCCGCATAGACGTTCTGCAGGTTCGACGGATCGATCGTCGGCTGCGGCAGGTCGGCCTCCTGCTTCGGGAACGTGAGCGGCAGCCGGCCCGACGGGTTGGCGTCGCCGAACAGCAGGTCGGCGATCGCCTGGCCGCCTTGCGCGCCCGGATACCACACGTCCAGCACGCCATGCACGTTCGCGAGCCACGGCATCAACACCGGGCTGCCGTTCTCGAGCACGATGATCACGCGCTTCGCCTTCGCGGCGACCGCGGCGATCAGCGCGTTCTGGTCGTATTGCTGGTTGTACGGGTCCGCCTTCGCATCGGGCAGCGACAGGCTCGCGAGGTCAAGCCCTTCCGTCTGCCACTGCGTGGCGAACACGATCGCGACATCGGCCTGCGCGGCCGCGCTCGCCGCGGCATTCGCGTCGGTCCCGTCGAGATAGCTGACCGACGCGTTCGGCGCCTTCGCGCGAATCGCCGCGAGCGGCGCGGACTTGTACCAGGTCGCGCACCCGCCGAACAGCATGTCGGCCGGTTGCTGGCACGACGTCACCGCGTTGCCGTCGATCGCGGGCACCGCACCCGAGCCGCCGCCCGACAGCACGCCCGCGTCCGCATGTCCGCCGATCACGACGACCGACTTGAGCGTACCGGCGGCGAGCGGCAGCACCGGCTGCGCGTCGCCCGGCGCGGCCGCGTTCTTCAGCAGCACCGCCGCCTGCCGGGCGATCGCGAGCGCATCGGCGTTGCCGGCGGCTTCGTCGATCGCGCCGCCCGGCTTCGGCGGCGCGTCCATCACGCCGATGCGAATCAGCGTGCGCAGCTTGCGCTGCACCATGTCGTTCAGCCGTGCGGCCGATACGCTGCCGGCCTGCAGCGCCGCGCGCAGCTTCGAATTGAAGTACGAGCCGAGCGGCGCGTTGCCGTCGTCGGCCGCGCCGGGCTGTTCCTCGTCGAGGCCGGCCTGCACGGCCGCGACCGTCGAATGCGTCGCGCCCCAGTCGGACTGCACGACGCCCTTGAAACCCCATTCGTTCTTCAGCACCGTCGTCAGCAAATACGGGTTCTCGCACGCATACACGCCGTTCAGCTTGTTGTACGAGCACATCACGTTGCCCGGTTGGCCGTCCTTCACGCCGATCTCGAACGCGAGCAGTTCGGCCTCGCGCATGGTTCGCTCGTCGACGACCGAATCGACCGTCATCCGGTTGGTTTCCTGATCGTTGAACGCGAAATGCTTGATCGTCGCGATCACCTTCCGCGCCTGCGTGGCCTGCGTGCGCGCGGCGCTCAGCGTGCCCGCGAGCACCGGGTCCTCGCCCATGTATTCGAAGGTGCGGCCGTTGCGCGGCTCGCGCGCGAGGTTCACGCCGCCGCCGAGCCCTTCCGCGAAACCGAGCGCGCGCAGTTCGAGCGCGATGCGCGTGCCGTAGGTGCCCGCAAGCGCCGGGTCCCACGTCGCCGCGAGCGCGACCGGCGCGGGCAGCGCGGTCACGCGCGCATTCTTGACGTTCACGCCGCCCGCCGAATCGGCGCTGCTGACCGCCGGAATGCCGAGCCGCGGCACGCCCGGGATGTAGCTCGCGCCGTTCAGCGCGCCGGCCGGAAACGGGCCGCCCAGGCCGAGCGCGGGCATGCCCGTGCCATGCATGAGCTGCAGCTTCTCGTCGGTCGTCAGTTGCGCGACGAGCGCGGCCGCGCGCTGGTCGGCTGCCGCATCGGGGCCGGTCGGGGCGTGAATGTCGTCGCCGCCGCACGATGCGAGCAGCACCGTGAGCGCGCACGCGGACGCAATCGCCGAACACGGGAACAGCGAAGTTTTCATTGATCCTCCAGAATCGTTCTGTTGTACTTGTCGCCTCACTCCAGCGTCCAAGTCTAAAAATCGACCGGTCACCACGCTTGACCGGCGGGAGCATGCGTTGACCTCTCGCAGCGGGGACAAACCCGAACGGCATGACGACAGGGAGACAGACATGGAGCTGCAACAGAAATCGGTATCCGTCCGGATCTACCGCTGGCTGTGCGAAGACGCGCGCCTGAACGGCATCGATCCCGCACCGCTTTACGAGACGCTCGGCATCGGGCCGGCCGAGCTCGCCGACGACACGCGCCGCATCGCGGGCGACCGGCACGTGGCCGCGATGCAACTGACGAACGACTGGCCGCTGTCGTGGCACCGCCCGCCGCCGCAGGTCGAGCCGTGGCTCGTGCCGTTTCCCGAACTCGCGGGCGTCACGTGCAACGCGGCGACGCTGCGCGACGCGCTGCACGGCTACCTGCGCTATCGCGAGCTGATCGGCAACGTCGACTGGGTCTTCGCGCATGAGGACGGCGACGCGATCGCACTCGAATACGTGAACGAAGGCGACGGCCGACACGCGGGCAGCGCGTTCGCCAACCTCGCGATCCTCGCGGCGCTCGCGCGCCTGTACGATCCGCGCGCGCGCATTCACGACGCCGAATTCGCCGGCCGCGCGTTCGCGCCCGTTGCCGCGCTGCGCGACATGCTCGGGGCGCCGGTGTCGTTCGATGCCGCGCACAACCGCCTCGTGCTGCGCTCCGCGCACTTCGACACGCCGTTCGAGCGCTACAACGCGCCGCTTGCCGGCATCCAGCGGCATGCGGCCGACGCCGCACGCGAGCGCGTACGCGCTCGTTCGACGTTCGGCGCGTCGGTCGAGCAATGCGTGCGCGACTGGCTGCGCACGTCCGACGACGCCGACGTGCCGACCGATACGCTGATGCAGCACGTCTGCACGCGCTTCGCGATGTCGCGCTGGACGTTGCGCCGACGCCTGCATCGCGAAGCGGTCGGTTTCCACGCGCTCGTCGCGCAGGCGCGGCTCGGCGAGGCGCGCGACCTGCTGCTCAACACGCAGTTGCCGATCGGCGAGATCGGCGTGCGCGTCGGCTTCCGATCGACGAGCGCGTTCACGCGCTTCTTCACGCGCGAACTCGGCGCGGCGCCGAGCCGCTTTCGCGACGGGCACGTCGACCGATGGCGTTGACGCCCGTTTTTTCTGAGACACTGGCGGCTTCGCATCCCGCCGCCCTGCCATGTCCTGGTTTCTGTATCTGATCGAATGCGCCGACGACAGCGTCTACACGGGCATCACGACCGACGTCGCCGCGCGCTTCGACGAACACGCATCCGGCAAGGGCGCGCGCTACACGCGCTCGCGCAAGCCGCGCGCGGTGCTCGCGGCGTTTGCGCTGCCCGACCGGTCGAGCGCGTCGCGCGCCGAATACTGGGTGAAGCGGCTCACGCCCGCGAAAAAGCGCGAGCTGGCGGCCGGGTTGCGGACGCTGGAATCGGTGTTGCCGGTGGTCGTCACGTCACGCGACGAGAGCGGAGACACGGCCCGGACGAAGGCGACGGCGCGCGGGCGGAAGAAAGGGAAGGCGGAAAATGTCGGCGATGCGGCGGAGACGGCTGCAACGGAACAGGTGGCCGGGAAAAAGGTGAAGGCCGGGAAAGTCGGCGGGGCTGCAACGGCCGCGAAGAAGGCGAAAACGGCGAAGGGCAAACAAGCCGCGAAGTCGACGAAGGCAAATCAAGCCGTGCCGGGCGCCAAACGTGCCAAGCCCGACGGCGATGCAGCCGCAAAAACGACCGCGTCGCATGGCACACCGGTAAAGAAACCCGGCCTGCCGCCCGCATCCGCGTCGTCAAAAACGAAGGCGCCGGCCGCCGCTGGCAAACCAGCCGCCGCGAACGTACGCGAAGACGCCGCTTCCGCACCGGCCCGCCGCCGTCCAGCGGCCACGCAAGCCGCCGAAGCCGCCGCTCCGTCCGTTGCCGCGCCCCGCGCGAAACGCGCGAGGAAAGCACCGGCCACCCCGCTCCCGCCCGTCTCCGCGTCCGCCCGCCGGAAAACCGCGCGCGCAAAACAAAACCGCGCGGCCTCCTGAGGAGACACGCGCGGTTCGCGTTCCGTACGAGCCGGCCGCCGGCCGGCACGCCGCTTACTTCTTGTAGTTCGCGGCGCCGTCGGTGATTTCCTTGTGCGCGGCTTCGATGCCGGCCCAGCCTTCGACCTTCACCCACTTGCCCTTCTCGAGCGCCTTGTATTGCTCGAAGAAGTGCTTGATCTGGTCCTTCAGGTACTCGGGCACGTCGTCGATCGTCTTCAGGTTCGCCGTCATCGGGCAGATCTTGTCGTGCGGCACCGCGACCAGCTTCGCGTCGACGCCCGACTCGTCGGTCATCTGCAGCATGCCGAGCACGCGCGAACGCACGATCGAGCCGGCCAGCAGCGGGAACGGCGTGATCACCAGCACGTCGACCGGATCGCCGTCGCCCGACAGCGTCTGCGGGATGTAGCCGTAGTTCACCGGGTAGCGCATGCCCGTGCCGATGAAGCGGTCGACGACGAGGAGGCCCAGTTCCTTGTCCGCCTCGTATTTCACCGGATCGCTTTGCGCGGGAATCTCGATGATCACGTTGAAATCTTGCGGCAGGTCCTTGCCGGCCGGAACATGATTGAAGCTCATGAGCACTCTCTGTAGGTCGATGGGAATTCGGGACAGGGCGCCGCGGCCGATGCACGGCCACGGGCATTCCCCAAAAGGAATGCGCCATTATAGCCAATCGACCGGTGGCGTCCGGATGACGATCGGCGCGATAATCGTTCCGGATGTCCGGGCGTCGAACCGGCGGCGGCGCGGCACGTCGATCGCAAAGCATGGGCACGAGTCGGTGCCAAAGTGCTGACCGGGGTCGACCGCGATGCATGGGATCCGAGCGAGCGCTGAAGCGCTAACTTGAGTCGACCGCTTTGCATGGGATCCGAGCGAGCGCTGAAGCGCTAAATTGGGTCGACCGCTTTGCATGGGACCCAAGTAAGCGCTAAAGCGCTAACTTGGGTCGACAGGAGGAGACATGGAAGAGGCGAAGCACTTCATCGCGGGCGAATGGACGTTGCCCGCGCAACTGGAAACCATCGCGGTCGTCGATCCGTCCGACGGACAGCCGTTCGCGACGATCGCACGCGGCACCGCGCCCGACGTCGAGCGTGCGGTCGCCGCGGCCCGCGACGCGTTCGCGGGCCCGTGGGGCGCCGCGAGCGCCGCCGAACGCGGCCGCGTGCTGATGCGGCTGTCGGCGCGCGTGGCCGATTCGATCGAAGAACTCGCCGCGATCGAGGCACGCGACACCGGCAAGCCGCTGAAGCAGGCGCGCGCCGACGCAGCCGCGCTCGTGCGCTACTTCGAGTTCTACGCGGGCGCCGCCGACAAGCTGCACGGCGAAACCCTCCCCTACCAGGCCGGCTACACGGTGCTGACGGTGCGCGAGCCGCACGGCGTCACGGGCCATATCGTGCCGTGGAACTACCCGATGCAGATCTTCGGGCGCAGCGTCGGCGCGGCGCTGGCCGCCGGCAACGCATGCGTGGTCAAGCCGGCCGAGGACGCATGCCTTTCCGTGCTGCGCGTCGCCGAGCTCGCCGCCGAAGCCGGGCTGCCGGCCGGCGCGCTCAACGTCGTCACCGGCTACGGCCACGAAGCGGGCGCCGCGCTCGCCCGCCATCCGGGCATCGATCACATCTCGTTTACGGGTTCGCCGGCCACCGGCAAGCTGGTCACGCAGATGGCGGCCGAGAACCACGTGCCCGTCACGCTCGAACTCGGCGGCAAGTCGCCGCAAATCGTGTTCGCCGATGCCGATCTCGACGCGGCGCTGCCCGTGCTCGTGTCCGCGATCGTGCAGAACGGCGGGCAGACCTGCTCGGCCGGCAGCCGCGTGCTGATCGAGCGCGCGGTGTACGAGCCGCTCGTCGAGCGCCTCGCCACCGCATTCAACGGGCTGCGCGTCGGCCCGAGCCGCGCCGATCTCGATTGCGGCCCGCTGATCAACGCGAAGCAGCAGCAGCGCGTGTGGGATTTCCTGTCCGACGCGCAGCACGACGGCATTCCGATGGCCGGCCACGGGCAGGTCGTCGCCGACGCGCCCGAAACCGGCTTCTACCAGGCGCCCGCGCTGTTGCGCGACGTGCCGGCGTCGCACCGGCTCGCGCAGGAGGAAGTGTTCGGCCCCGTGCTCGCGGCGATGCGCTTCGTCGACGAGGACGAAGCCGTCGCGCTCGCGAACGGCACGCCGTATGGCCTCGTCGCGGGCATCTGGACACGCGACGGTGCGCGCCAGATGCGGCTCGCGCGGCGCCTGCGCGCGGGCCAGGTGTTCATCAACAACTATGGCGCGGGCGGCGGCGTCGAGTTGCCGTTCGGCGGCGTCGGCCATTCGGGCCATGGCCGCGAGAAAGGCTTCGAGGCGCTGTACGGCTTCACCGCGCTGAAGACGATCGCGATCCGGCACGGCTGAACGCGCGGCGCGCAACGACTCGATACAAGCACAGGAGACACACCATGCGGTTGAGCGGCAAGACGGCCATCGTCACGGGCGGCGGTTCGGGGTTCGGCGAAGGCATCGCGAAGACGTATGCGCGCGAAGGCGCGAACGTCGTCGTCAACGATCTGAACGGCGCGGCGGCCGAGCGCGTCGCGAGCGAGATCGCGCTCGCGGGCGGCAAGGCGATCGCGGTGGCCGGCGACGTGTCGAAGGAGGACGACTGGCGCGCGCTGCTGCAGGCCGCGCTCGACGATTTCCATTCGGTGCAGATCGTCGTGAACAACGCGGGCACCACGCACCGCAACAAGCCCGTGCTCGACGTGACGGAAACCGAATTCGACCGCGTGTACGCGGTCAACATGAAGAGCCTGTTCTGGTGCGTGCAGACCTTCGTGCCGTATTTCCGCGCACAGGGCGGTGGCGTGTTCGTGAACGTCGCGTCGACGGCCGGCGTGCGGCCGCGCCCGGGCCTCGTCTGGTACAACAGCACGAAGGGCGCGATGATCACCGCGAGCAAGTCGCTCGCGGCCGAGCTCGGCGCCGATCGCATCCGCGTGAACTGCATCAACCCGGTGCTCGGCGAAACCGCGCTGATGACCGAGTTCATGGGCTGCGAGGACACGCCGGACAATCGCCGCCGCTTCCTCGCGACGATCCCGCTCGGCCGCTTCTCGACGCCGCAGGACATCGCGAACGCCGCGCTGTACCTGGCGTCCGACGAAGCCGAATTCATCACCGGCGTGTGCCTCGAAGTCGACGGCGGACGCTGCATCTAGTCGTACCGGGCCGCACGATCGCCCGTCTTGCTTTGCACGAAACCGGATCGGACGCGCCGCTGCGTCTGCGCCGGCCAACTACAACGACAGCGGTACATGGGATCCAGGCAACCGCCAAAGCGCCAACCTCGATCGACAGGAGACAACATGGCAACATCGACGCAGTCGCTGCCGGGCTCGTCCGGCGCATTCGAGGAAGCAACCTACCGCAAGGTGTCGTGGCGGCTCCTGCCGCTCCTGCTGCTGTGCTACGTGGTCGCGTATCTCGACCGCGTAAACGTCGGGTTCGCGAAGCTGCAGATGGCGAGCGACCTGAACCTGAGCGACACGGTGTACGGGCTCGGCGCGGGGATCTTCTTCTTCGGCTATTTCCTGTTCGAGGTGCCGAGCAACATCATCCTGCACAAGGTGGGCGCCCGCGTGTGGATCGCCCGCATCATGGCGACGTGGGGCGTGATCTCGATCCTGACGATGTTCGTCACGACGCCCGCGATGTTCTACGTGATGCGCTTCCTGCTCGGCGTCGCCGAAGCAGGCTTCTTCCCCGGCGTGATCCTCTACCTCACCTACTGGTATCCCGCGCACCGGCGCGGCCGGATGACGACGTTCTTCATGACGGCCGTCGCGCTGTCCGGCGTGATCGGCGGGCCGATCTCGGGCTTCATCCTGAAGGCGTTCGACGGCGTGAGCGGTTGGCACGGCTGGCAATGGCTGTTCCTGCTCGAAGGCATTCCGTCGGTGCTCGCCGGCGTGCTCGTGTTCTTCGCGCTCGACGAGCGGATCGCGAAGGCGACGTGGCTGACCGACGAAGAAAAGGCGCTGCTCGCCCGCAACGTCGACGCGGAAGAAGCCACCAAGGAAGACCCGCCGCTCGGCGCCGTGATGTCGAGCCCGCGCGTCTGGCTGATGGCGCTGATCTATTTCTCGTTCGTGATGGGGCTCTACGGCGTCGGCTTCTGGCTGCCGACGATCATCAAGGCGACGGGCGTGACCGACACGTTCATGATCGGCCTGCTGTCGGCGATTCCGTATGCGGCGGCGGTGGTCGCGATGATCCTGATCGCGCGCAGCGCGGACAAGCGCCGCGAACGCCGCTGGCACCTCGCGATTCCGGCCGCGATCGGCGCGCTCGGCCTCGTGCTGTCGGTGGTCTGGGCGCACCAGACCGCGCTCGCGATGCTGGGCCTCACGCTCGCGACGATCGGCATCCTGACGACGCTGCCGCTGTTCTGGAGCCTGCCGACCGCATTCCTCGGCGGCACGGCCGCCGCGGCCGGCATCGCGATGATCAACTCGATCGGCAACCTCGCGGGCTTCCTGAGCCCGTACCTGATGGGCTGGCTCAAGCAGGCGACGGGCGCCAACGATGCGGGCATGTACATGCTGGCCGGGTTCCTCGTGCTCGGCGGGCTGCTGGCGCTGTCGGTGCCGAAGCGGCTCGTCGACAAGTGACGACGCGCGGCGCGTAAAGGCGCACCCGGATTTCTCGAACACGCCGGCCGATTTCCGGCTCGTTTCCCCCGATACGCCCCGACGTCCGGCATTGCCGGTCGCCGGGGCGTTTTCGATTCCGGACAGGCACAACCCCGATCGGTCGAATGTCCCGCCCATCCGGCGACAATCCCTGGATCACCAAAATATTCCCTTATGCTCCTTCATATATGGAACAATAAAGATAATCAGGGAATTACCTACAACTCATGTTCCACACCGTCGAAGACACTGCCGCCCGCCTGCGCGTCCACCCGAAGACCGTCCTGCGGTTCATTCGCGACGGCAAACTGCGCGCGACGCGGGTCGGTCGCGCATACCGCATCCTCGATGTCGACCTCGCCGCGTTCGCCCGGACGGAGCCGGCCGCCCCCGCGCCGCGTGCGGTGCGCGTCACCAGCATCGTCGACATTCCGGATGGGTCGCAGTCGCTGCACCAGTACCTGTCGCGATCGCTGCACGCGATGGCGTCCGGCCGCACCTCGTATGTCGACCCCGTGCGAATCGACGTCACGTTCGATCCCGCGTCGAGCGTGGTCAAGATCATCGTGGCCGCGACACCGGCCGACACGGCCGCGCTGATGTCGTCGCTCGACATGCTGCTCCAGCAAAGCGGGACATGAGCGCAATCTTCAAGTCACCCCGCCATGCCCGCGCGATTCGCACCGCTTACGCGGCCGCGCTGTCGCACTGGCCGGCCGGACATCGGCGCGTCACCGTGCAAACGCGTCTTGGCGCGACGCACGTGATCGTCTGTGGCCCCGAACACGCGCCGCCGGTCGTGCTGATCCACGGCGCACAGACGACGGCGGCAAGCTGGCAGCATTACGCAGCCGCGTGGTCGACGCACTTCCGGCTCTACGCAATCGACGTGATCGGCGAAGCGGGACCGAGCGCGCCGTCGCGGCCGCCGCTCGCGGGCGACGCCTATGCGCAGTGGCTCGACGACGTGCTCGACGGTCTGCAGGTGCCGCGCGCCGCGTTCGTCGGCATCTCGCTCGGCGCGCGCACGGCGCTCGACTTCGCGTTGCGCCGGCCGACGCGCGTCACCCGGCTCGCGCTGCTCTGCCCGTCCGGCATCGGCAGGCAGAAGCCGTTTCTGTGGTGGGCGCTGCCGCTGCTGCTGCTCGGCGATGCCGGGCGCGCATGCGTGCGGCGGCGCGTGCTGGGTCGCCTGCCGCCGGCATCGACGCCGTCCGAACGGGACGCGCTCGCCCTGATGCGCGCGATCGATCGCGGCTTTCGTCCGCGCATCGCGCCGATTCCGCGATTCGACGACGCCATGCTCCGCACGTTGTCCATGCCCGTGCTGGCGATCGTCGGCGGCCGCGACGTGATGCTCGATTCCCGCGACACGCGGGATCGCCTGACGCGCCTCGTGCCGCACGCGCAGGTGCGGTTTCTTCCCGAGCAGCCTCACTTCATCCGCGGGCAGCGCGACGCCTTGCGCACTTTTCTCTCATCGACGGAAGCACTCGACATGCGCCATCGAATCGTTCAGGTGGCGGGCAGCCGCGTGCTGGTCCGCGATCCTTTCTCCGACCTCGTGCAGCGGGAAAGCGACGCGCTCGATCTCGTCGCGCTCGCACACGAGCATGAAGCCGACTGGATCGCCGTTCCCGTCGACTCGCTGCACGACGACTTCTTCCGGCTCGACAGCAAGCTGGCCGGCGCCGTGCTGCAAAAGCTGACCAACTACGGCGTCCGGCTCGGCGTCGTCGGCGACATCGACCGCTGGCTCGCGCATAGTGAAGCGCTGCGCGCGCTCGTTCGCGAGTGCAATCGCGGGCAATCGGTGTGGTTCGTCGCAAGCGAGGACGACCTGCTGCGCAGGCTCGGCGCGTAACGCGCCGCGCGCCGCGCACCCCGCTGCCTCGCGACGGACGAAAAAAAGCCCCGAAGGCCGATCGGCGTTCGGGGCTTTTTATACGGCGCCGCGCGGCGCAGCGCCGCGTCACACCACGGTGATCGCGAGCGCGCTTTCGCGGTAATGCTTCGCCGCCTTGTCGGTTTCGCCGAGCTGCTCGAACAGGCGGGCGAGCGCACGATGCGCGCGCACCCTCAGCGCCTCGTTGTCGGCCAGCTTCAGCGCCGATTCGAGGAACGACTGCGCCTTGCCCCACAACTGCTGCTGCTGGCAGAGGCGGCCGAGTGCGAACAGCAGGTCGGCATCGTCCGGATGATCCTTCTTCCAGCCTTCGGCCTTCTGGATCAGCGGCAGCGCATCAGCGCCGGCCGTGTCCGGGTAACGGCGCAGCAGGCGTGCATCCCAGTTGTGCGCGAGCGCGTCCTCGACGATGCGGCGCGCTTCGTTGCGGCGCTCGAGCGGCACCAGCAACTCGGCCGCGAGATCGGCCAGGCGCGGCGACTGGCGCTCGACCGGCGACAGCGACTGCCACACCTCGAGCAGCGCATCCGGATCGTGCCGGCGTTCGCGCAGCAGGTTTTCCGCGGCCTGCTGACGCAGCCGCACGGCCGCGGCCGGATGCAGCGCCTCGCGCTTTTCGAGCGCTTTCGCGAGCTTCAGCACCTCGGCCCAGTTCTTCAGTTGCTGCTGCGCACGCAGCGCGACCTGCTGCGCGTGAATGCGCTTGCCGCCGGCCTGCATGTCGGCCAGCGCGGCGAGCGCGCCGTCGGCGTCGCGTGCATCCGCGCGCATGTCGGCCGCGGCGAGCAGCCGGGCATCCTGCCATTCGGGCGCGTCGACCTTCGACAGCCAGTCGTCGCGGCGCGTGTACTCGTGCATCCGGTGCGCGGCCGTGGCCGCGACGAGACTCGCGGCGCCCAGGTTCGCGTCGACCGACATCGCTTCGCGCGCAGCCTTCTCGGCACGCGAAAAACGACCCGCGTACAGGTTCGCGATCGCGTCGCGCAGCGACGCCTGCGCCTTCTCGTTGCGCGAACGCGCCCGATACGCGGCGACCCGCTGCGGCATGCGCCAGATGTTGCGCACGATGCGCAGCAGCGCGTACACGACGATGAACAGCACGACGATGGCGATCACGAACAGGTTCAGCGACACGTCGATCCGGTACGGCGGATAGACGAGCAGCACCTGCCCCGCGTCGAAACGGCCGACGGTGGCGAGCGCCGCGGCGATCGCGAACAGGACCGCGAGCCAGACGATTCCTCGAAGCGTCATCGTTACCCCCGGCTCTTGAACTGCTGAACGGCGTTCAGGCTCGTGTTCAGGTTCGGCACCGCGACCGTCAGCGATGCGCCGTCAACCTGCTTGAGCAGATCCTCGACGGTCTGCGTATCCTTCGATGCCTGATCGAAATACTTGCCGAGCGACGCCTGGGCCGCGTGCAGGTCGGCCTTCATCGCGCTGTCGTTGCGCGCCAGCAGCGACAGCCGCGCGGTGAGCAGGCGCAGCTTCACGTTCTCGCGCACGAAGTAGCCCTGGTCGGGCGACGCGAGCATCGCGTCCGCGTTGTCGATCCGGCGCACCTGCACGAGGCCCTTCAATTGCTCGCCGAGGCCGGCCGAGAACGCGTGCCACCACACCTTCCAGCGCGGCTCGCCGGCGGCGACCGACGAGGCCGGCTCGGCCGGCGCGGCCTTCGGCGCCGCGTGCGGCACGATCGCCTCGCCGGACAGCGGCAGCGCGTCGATCCTGGCGATCGCGTCGTCGAGCTTGATCGCGAGGCCGGTGAGATCGGCCGCCGGCGCGGCCTTCAGCTTCTCGATGTCCTGCGCGAGCGCCTTGCGCACCGTGACGGCCTGCGCGCTCTGCGACGTCGCGAGACGCGCGTCGGCGTTCTGCAGCGCGATCAGCGCGAGCTGCGTGTTGCCGGTCAGTTGAAGCTGCTGGCTCGCGCTCGACAGCATCTGGTCGACTTCCTCGAGCATCCACGCGTCGCGGTTGCGCGACAGGTCCTGGTATTGCTGCTGCAGCGCCTGCTGCGCGCTCTGCGCATCGGCAAGCTTGCCGTCGAGCTGCGCGAGCTGCGTGTCGACCTGGTGCGTGCTGGCGAGCGCCTGCTCGGTCTTCATCCGCGTTTCGGCCGCTTGCGCGTCGAGCGCCTTCTGGCGCGCGACGAACGTGCCGTCGAGCCGGTCGATCTTGCGGTTCAGCGCATAGCCGCCGACACCCGCCGCGCAGCCGAGCACGACGACGACGAACCACAGCACCGCGCTGCCGCCGCGGCGCGCACGCGGCTCGGACGCGAGATAAGGGGGGCTGGACGGCGGTGCGGATGCAGCGGCCGGCTGGGAAGCGACGCTTTTGGAATCGTTGGTATCTGTCATGCGTTTAGTCACCGGTACGGCTGTCGCCGGTTGGACGGCCTCGTCGGCCATCGTTCGAAACGCGCGGACGATGCGCTCATCGCCCGCGCCGGTCAGCGTAATCCTATCAAAACCCAATGCGCGCGCGGTCTGCTCGATCCGCGGGTGCGGAGTGACGAGCGGCGCATGCTTCAGCGCGTCGATCTCGGCATCGTTCAGATGAGCCCGCGCGAGTTCGTGCAGGTTGCGCACGCCTTCCGAACTCGTGACGAGCCACGCGTGCGGCTGGCCGTCGAGCAGCGCGTGCACGCGCTCCCACGCGCCGACGCGCGGCTCCGGCACGACGCGCCGGTACGCGGCGACGAGCGTGACGTCCGCACCGGCCTCGCGCAGGCGCTCGGCGAGCCATTCGCGCCCGCCGTCGCCGCGCACGATCAGCACGCGCTTGCCCGCCAGCGCCTGCGCGCCGCCGAACGCCGCGTCGATGCTCGCGAACAGGCTTTCCGAATCGTAATGGGGCACGCCGCCGTCGGCCGGCGCCTGCGGCGCGATCACGCGATGCGCGGACGCCGCGATGCCGTGACGCTCGAGCGCCGCGACGCTGCCGGGCCCGACCACGCCGACCGGCAGCGCGTTCGGCCAGATCGCGCCGTACCGCGCGAGCGCGCGGTCGATCGCGTTCGGCGACACGAAAATCACCAGCGCGTAGTCGGCCAGCGCCGCGAACGCGGCGTCGAGCGGCGCCGGATCGTCGACCGGCGCGATATCGATCAGCGGGAATTCGAGCACGTCGCAGCCGGCGTCGGCCAGTTGCGACGCGAGCGCGTCGGACTGGCCGTCCGGACGCGTCAGGACAGCGGTGAACGCGCGCGCGCCGCCCGTCATCAGGCGTCGCCCTTGCCCGCGGCCTGCGAGCCGGCGAGCAGCGCCTGGACGATGTCGAGCGCGCCTTGCGCCTCGAGCTCGTCGGACACCGCGCGGCCGAGCGCGAGCGCATCGGCGACGGTCACGACCGCGCCGCACGCCTCGGCCGTCAGCACGCGCTTGCCGTCGGTGGTCGACACGCGGCCGGTCAGGTACAGCTCGCCCGCACGCCACACCGCGTGCGCGGCGAGCGGCACCTCGCAACTGCCGCCGAGCGCGCGCGACACCATCCGCTCCGCCTCGACGGCCAGCGCGGTGCGCGGGTCGTGCAGCGGCGCGAGCCACGCGGCGACGTCGTCGCGATGCGCGGCGATCTCGATGCCGAGCGCGCCCTGGCCGGCGGCCGGCGGGCTGGCTTCGACGTCGAGCAGCGCGCGGATCCGCGTTTCGAGGCCGAGGCGTTTCAGGCCGGCGGCCGCGAGGATGATCGCCGCGTAGTCGCCGCGGTCGAGCTTCGCGAGGCGCGTGTCGAGGTTGCCGCGCAGCGGCAGGACCTCGAGGTGCGGATAGCGCGAACGCAGCATCGCCTCGCGGCGCAGGCTCGACGTGCCGACGACCGCGCCGGCCGGCAGCGCGTCGAGCGACGCGTAGTCGTTCGACACGAACGCATCGCGCGGGTCTTCGCGTTCCATGATCGCGGCGAGCGAGAAGCCGTCGGGCAGCGCCATCGGCACGTCCTTCAGCGAATGCACGGCGAGTTCGGCGCGACCATCGGCCAGCGCGGCCTCCAGTTCCTTCACGAACAGGCCCTTGCCGCCGACCTTCGACAGCGTGCGATCGAGAATCTGATCGCCGCGCGTCGTCATCCCGAGGATTTTCACGTCACAAGCTGGATATAATTTGCGCAGCGCATCACGCACATGTTCGGCTTGCCACATCGCCAGGCGGCTCTCGCGCGAAGCAATCGTCAACGTCGCGGGCGGCTGTGCCTGCTGCGGCCCGGCCGCGGGGGTCTCGGAATTCATTGCTGGAACATCGAAGGACGGGATTGAAGATCGAACAATGGTAGCACGCACGCCCCGGCCCGCCCGGGCCCGGAGCCTGCGCCCGGCCTGCTTCCGCGCGGGTCGCGGCGCCGTTGTGCGGATGTGCCGCACGTAGCTGGTTGCTTGACCGCAGTTCCCGCAGTTTCCGCAGTTCCTTTTGACTCGAGCTTTCCCAAGGAAACCCATCGTGAAGTCTTCCGGATCGGCGCGTACGGCGCGCCGCAATGCTGCCTTGCCCTCCCCCGATGCCTCGACGGACACCGTCGCCACCGCCGCGAACGGCCGTGCGAAAACGGCAACGAAATCCACGGCAACGAAACCGAAAGACCCGATACGTCAGACAAAACGCGCGACGAAAGCCGCGAGCCCCGCCCGCAATGCCGTCGCGCCGAAGGCCGGCACCCGCACGCGCGACGACAAGGATCGCCCGCTGTTCGAGGACATCCGCTTCCTCGGCCGCCTGCTCGGCGACGTCGTGCGCGAACAGGAA
>NZ_JBYQCG010000126.1:0-6254 GCF_057837105.1 Burkholderia sp. APQ4-4ca
CATCACGGCTACTTCCTGCCGTCCGAAGGCGCAAACAACATCGCGCTCGCGATGTTCTCGTTCCCGAGCCTCGCCGACTACGAGCGCTACCGCGAACGCTCGAAGGACGATCCGGCCTGCCAGGCCGCATTCCGCTACGCGGAGGAAACGCGGTGCATCGTCAGCTACGAGCGCAGCTTCTTCCGGCCGGTGTTCGAGTAAGAACGTATCATCACGCATCGCGCCCCGTTTTCCGGCCGAGGACGAAAAAAAGCCCCGCCTGCATCCGCCCGGCGGGGCCAACCCATGTCAGTAGAGACATCATGGAGGAGACGCGCCCATCTTATCGACCGCGGTGCAGCGTCCCAACCAAGCATTTCTGCTATCGATCCGCGGGGCCGCGCACACGATTGCCTCGCCGCGCGGCATATCGATAGAACGAAAAGTCGTTTTCAGAGTGGCGACGGGGTCGTTACCATCTGGTTTTAAGCCTGTGCTCAGCCGGGCAAGCCACTCCCAGGAGCGCCCCTTGACTGCATTCGATCAACACCGCCGCCCGTTCGTCGTCGGCATCGGCGGGACCACCCGGGCCGCGTCGTCCACCGAACGCGCGCTGTCGTTCGCACTGCGCGGCGCGCAAGCCGCCGGCGCGCGCACACGCCTGTTCGACGGCCCGTTCCTCCATACGCTGCCGCACTACGCGCCCGAACACAAAACGCTGACCGACGCGCAGCGCGAACTGATCGACGCCGTGCGCCAGGCCGACGCGATCGTCATCGCGACGCCCGGTTATCACGGCGGCGTGTCCGGTCTCGTGAAGAACGCGCTCGACACGCTCGAGGAACTGCGTGCGGACGAGCGCCCGTATCTCGACGGCCGCGCGGTCGGCCTGATCGTCACCGCGTACGGCTGGCAGGCGGCCGGCACCGTGCTGACGTCGCTGCGCTCGATCGTCCATGCGCTGCGCGGCTGGCCGACGCCGTTCGGCGCAACCGTCAACACGCTGGAAACGCGCTTCGAAAGCGCCGATAGCTGCTCGGATCCGAAGGTCGTCGCGCAACTCGAGACGGTCGGCGCGCAAGCCGCCGAATTCGCACTCGCGTTCGCGTCGCATCGTGCGGCCTCGCATGCGGCATCGGTCGATGCGCTCGCGCCCGTGCTGAAGGTCGCCAACCAGTAACCTCCGCATTCCGCCGCGCCCCTTCGGTCGACACGATTCGACGCAGGTGCGCGGCGCGTCTTCCGACGCGCGGCGATGCGCCGGGCGCGTCCGTTCCGCCTCTCGAACACATCGTTCCCGCGTACCGCCCCGATAACGATTCAGCCAGCCGCATGATTTGCATTGGCCGAAAGATTGGTTCACGCGGCCGGCCGGTTTTCGTACGCTGAAAGTCCGAACTTTTTACGCGCACGCCATGAACCGTACGATCCGCTACAAGGGCTATGAAGTCGCTCCCGTTGCCGCCCGGTTGCCGAACGGGTTGTTCGCCGCCAACCTGACGATCGAACGCGCGAGCGGCGGGCCGTCGCCGCGCTCCGTGTCGTTCGACGCAATCGATTTCTTCTTCGAGGAAGAGCACGCCCTCGCGTACGCATCGCGCTGGGGCCGCCTCTGGGTCGACACGAACGCGTGACCCGCGCGAGGCCCGCGTGCACATGGCCCCCGAAAATACGCGATGACGGAAGCTGTGCCAGAATCTTTCGATCCGTAATCGCATAACAATAGCCATGACCGACACGCTGCAGGAAGAGCATGCAGCCGCAGATCACGCGATGCGCAACTGGACCTTCGAGAGGCAAGGCCCGGTCCGGATCGGATCCGATGCGCACAAGCAGATGTTCTGTCGGATGCTGCTCGACACACACAATCCGTACAAGCCGGCGGTAATCGACTGGCCGGCGCTCCAGCCGGCCGAACTCAGGCGGCTCACGTCGCTGCCGATCTGGGACATCGCGGTGCAAACCGAAGGCCGTGCGTCGATTCGCGTGGCGACCTACGCCGCGACGGTCGACGATCCACTGCTGCGCCGCGCGCTCGAGATGGACGGCGGCGAGGAAGCCCGCCACAAGGTCGTGCTGTCGAAACTCGTCGAGGCGTACGGCATCCGGCTCGCGCCCGAGCCGGCCTACCCGGCGCCGACCGATCCCGAGTGGTCGTGGATGATGACGGGCTTCAGCGAATGCATCGACAGCTTTTTCGCATTCGGCCTGTTCCGCTCCGCGCAGCGCTCCGGTTATTTCCCGCCCGAGCTCGTCGAGACCTTCGAGCCCGTGATCCAGGAAGAAGGCCGCCACATCCTGTTCTTCGTGAACTGGTACGCATGGTACTGGCGCACGATGCCGTGGTGGCGCCGGCCGTGGTTCTTTGCACGCGTCGCGGCCGTGTGGGTGCAACTGATCCGCGACCGCATGAACATCGCGCGCGGCATCGATGCCGACGGCGCCGCGCGTGACGCGAACTTTCCGGCGACCGGCACCGCCGACATCGGCGATGCGCTGAACCCGCGCGAACTGATCGAGCTATGTCTCGTGGAGAATGACCGGCGGATGGCCGGTTACGACAAGCGCCTGCTGCGCCCGATGTTCGTGCCGCGAATGGCGCGGCTCGCGCTGCGGTTTCTGAAGAAGTGAAGTCGGGCGTTTGCCGCGGGTCATGCGGCAAGCGCCCGGTTCGGCCCCCGCCCGTCGATCGGGTGTGGCGCGCCCGATACATTCGATTCCTCCCCCTGTTTCCTCGACACGTCGAGCGCCAGCGGCATGGCGGACAAATTGCCGCCCCCGGATCTCACGTTTCTGGCCCTTCCGACCCGACGCCGCCGGCGGTCTTCGACGGCCTGTCGACACCCCGCGAAATACCCGCCGCGTGCGCGCTCCCTCGACTCCCGGCATGCGCGCCGATTCCGCCTCAACGCCGACATCAACGCGATCGTCGATAGGGCAGAACCGATAAATTGAGGCGAGTGGTTTCATTCGTCACGCCTGTAGCATTTTTTTACAACTTTCTCGGGCCGGGCAGCCCGCCACGCCCGCCGCTCGGGCCCCTGCGCCGCGCGAGATGCGCGAATCAGCACAAACCAATGTGCTCGACATCAGACAAATCCAATTATCAGATAACCAGTAAATATAAATACAAATTCACTTCAAACACAAATAATTAACAAGTTAATAAAATATCGAAAACACTATCCCCCGAACCATCTTCAAACATTACAACAATGAAAGAATTAGATCTTGCGCAAACGTTTGCGGACTCATTTGTCTTACTTTTATGACTAGCAGTTGTGTTACCTATCGCACATACACAACTTAAGTCATTGATTTTTAATATAAATTCTCACCACTCCGAGCGGAACACCGGTGCTTCCCGACACGTTCTTACATTTTGCTCATTAGCTTTCATCAAGCACATCACCACGCGATGCATTAACCATTCTTTAACTTTTAAAACACTTCATTTATCACTGTTTGTCAATCTCCAAAATCCACCTCCAATAAACTCCGACCATCAATTTTGAGATTCGCGCGAACGCACGGACCAATCCTCTAACAAAAGAGACCGGTGTGTGGCGTGCACATTTGGAGGTAGTAGGACATGAACCGCACATACCGCTCGATCTGGAACGAAGCGCTTGGCGCCTGGGTCGCGGCATCGGAAATCGATTCGGCACGGGGCAAGCCGAACAAGTCGGCCGTCGTGGTCGCGGCAGTCGCGGCGCTGGCGATCAGCCTGCCGTCGCTTGCAAGCGCGTCGACCTACATACCTGGAACGGTGAACGGATTCGGGCAGTTCACGGTATCGAGCTGTACCTCCAGCAGCGGCAGTACGGCCGCCGGCCGCACGACGATGGGCGACACCAATGCGTATCCGACCGATGGTTCGGGCACGTGGTCGACCGTGATCGGCTGTAACGCATCCGGCAACGGCAATCTCGCGGCGACGGCCTACGGCACCTACTCGCAAGTCACCGGCAAGGGCGGCACCGCGATGGGCTTCCTCAGCTCGGCTGGCCTCTGGGGCGTCGCGGCCGGCCTCGAAACCACCGCCAGCGGCGCCGGCGCGACCGCACTCGGCTTTGGCTCGACGGCGAACGCGCAGAACGCCGTCGCGATCGGCGGCGCAGGCGGCAACGGAACGACGCCGCTGTCGCAGGCAAACTCGACCATCGCATCGGGCGCGGGTGCAGTCGCCATCGGCAGCAACGCAACGAAGGGCGCGCAGTCGGCCGCGTCGAACGGCATCGCGATCGGCGGTCAATCGTCCGTCGCGTCGGCCGCCACGTCGGGCATCGCAGTTGGCCGCGGCGCGACCGTCAGTAGTGCGTACGGCATCGCGCAAGGCGATGGTGCGACGGCAAGCGGCGCCTCGTCGGTCGCGCTGGGTCAATCGGCAACCGCCGGGTCGAATTCGGGCACGGGCGGAGGCATCGCAATCGGCAGCAGCGCGAACGCGGGCACCGCTGTTTCGGGCAGCACGATCGCAATCGGGAACGGTGCAACCGCGACGTCGCCGTCGGGGTCCGGCGATTCGCTGGCATTCGGCACCAGCGCGGCGGCCACGGGGCTGGACTCGACGGCGATCGGCGCCCAAACCACCGCCAACGGCACGAACTCGATCGCCATCGGCAACAATGGCACGCTCGCCACCGGGACGGGCGCGCAAGTCGTGGGCGTCGGCTCGACGGCCAGTGGCACGAATGCAACGACGTTCGGCACGAGTTCAACGGCAACGGGTACCGGTGCGCTGGCGCTCGGCGCGGGCAGCAACGCGAAGTATGCCTCCAGCGTCGCGCTCGGCGCGGGAAGCGTCACCGGTACGGTTGAGCCGACCGGCACGGGTTATCTGACGGGCAGCGCCGCACCGCTGTCGGAAGTGTCGGTCGGTAGCTCGAGCGCACTGCGCCGCATCACGAATGTCGCCGACGGCTCCGCGCCGCAAGACGCCGTCACCGTCGCGCAGCTCAGCACCGGCATGAGCACGACCACGAGTGCGATCGGCAGCCTGTCGACGTCGGCGTCGACGGGCCTTTCGTCGGCCAGTAGCTCGATTTCGTCGCTGTCGACGTCGACCTCGACCGGCATCAATTCGCTGTCTACTGGTCTCAGTTCGGCTAATAGTTCGGTTACGTCGCTTTCGTCTTCCACGTCGACAGGGCTGTCGTCGGCTAACAGCTCGATCGGCTCCCTGTCGACCTCGACCTCGACCGGTATCAACTCGCTGTCCACCGGCCTCAGCTCGGCAAATAGTTCCGTCACGTCGCTGTCGTCGTCCACGTCGACGGGTCTCTCGTCGGCTAACAGCTCGATCGCTTCGCTGTCGACCTCGACTTCGACCGGCATCAACTCGCTGTCCACCGGCCTCAGCTCGGCAAACAGCTCGGTTACGTCGCTGTCGTCGTCCACGTCGACGGGTCTGTCGTCGGCTAACAGCTCGATCACTTCGCTGTCCACCTCGACTTCGACCGGCATCAACTCGCTGTCCACCGGCCTCAGCTCGGCGAATAGCTCCGTCACGTCGCTGTCGTCGTCCACGTCGACGGGTCTCTCGTCGGCTAACAGCTCGATCACTTCGCTGTCGACCTCGACTTCGACCGGTATCAACTCGCTGTCCACCAGCCTCAGCTCGGCGAATAGCTCCGTCACGTCGCTGTCGTCGTCCACGTCGACGGGCCTGTCGTCGGCCAACAGCTCCATCACGTCGCTCTCGACTTCGACCTCGACGGGTATCAATTCGCTGTCGACCGGCCTCAGCTCGGCGAATAGCTCCGTCACGTCGCTGTCGTCGTCCACGTCGACGGGTCTCTCGTCGGCTAACAGCTCGATCACTTCGCTGTCCACCTCGACTTCGACCGGCATCAACTCGCTGTCGACTGGCCTCAGCACGGTCTCGACGAAGACAGATAACCTGGGTAGCAGCACCGCGTCAGCACTTGGCGGTGGTTCGACGTACGACCCGACGACGGGCAAGGTCTCGGCTCCCGCGTACACCACGTACAACGCGAACGGCACGACATCGACGGCCAACAGCGTGGGCTCGGCGATCAACAACATCAACAGCCAGGGCATCAAGTACTTCCACGCGAACTCGACCGGCGCCGACAGCACCGCGACGGGCACCGACGCCGTCGCCATCGGCACCGGCGCGGTCGCCGGCACGAACAACTCCATCGCGCTCGGCGCGAACTCGGTGACCGCCGCGGCCACCCCGACGAGCAGCGCGACCGTCAACGGCGTGACGTTCGGCGGATTCGCCGGCGCCACGCCGGTCGGCACCGTCA
>NZ_JBYQCG010000127.1:0-18968 GCF_057837105.1 Burkholderia sp. APQ4-4ca
TCGCGATGGACGTGACCAATGAAGATGCCGTGAACAGCGGCATCGACAAGGTGGCCGAGGCGTTCGGCTCGGTCGACATCCTCGTGTCGAACGCCGGCATCCAGATCGTCAATCCGATCGAGAACTACTCGTTCGCCGACTGGAAGAAGATGCAGGCGATCCACGTCGATGGCGCGTTCCTGACGACGAAGGCCGCGCTCAAGCACATGTACAAGGACGATCGCGGCGGCGTCGTGATCTACATGGGTTCGGTGCACTCGCACGAGGCGTCGCCGCTGAAGTCGGCCTACGTGACGGCCAAGCACGGGCTGCTGGGTCTCGCGCGCGTGCTGGCGAAGGAAGGCGCGAAGCACAACGTGCGCTCGCACGTCGTGTGTCCGGGCTTCGTGCGCACGCCGCTGGTCGACAAGCAGATTCCGGAGCAGGCGAAGGAGCTCGGCATCAGCGAAGAGGACGTGATCAAGAAGGTGATGCTGGGCAACACGGTCGACGGCGTGTTCACGACGGTGCAGGACGTCGCACAGACGGTGCTGTTCCTGTCGGCGTTCCCGAGCGCCGCGCTCACGGGCCAGTCGTTCGTCGTCAGCCACGGCTGGTTCATGCAGTAACGCGAGTGCCTCCCCGACGGTAGGCGACTTCCGCGCCACCGTCCTTCTCGAGATGGCGTGCCGTCGATCGACGTCACGCCATCCATCACCGCCGCCCACGGCGGGATTTCTCGGAGCAACTGATGAAACCGCACGCGCGTACAGAAAAGCAGGCCGTCGATGCGGCGGACCTGCAGCACGAAGCCGGCGCGCCGGCTGCTGCGCGGTCGCTGCCGTACGAAACGATCGCGCTCGTCCTGCAGGGCGGCGGCGCGCTCGGCGCGTATCAGGCCGGCGTGTTCGAAGGGCTGCATGAAGCAGGCATTCCGCTCGACTGGATCGCCGGCATCTCGATCGGCGCGCTCAACACCGCGCTGATCGCCGGCAATGCGCCCGAGCATCGCGTCGAGCGCCTGCGCGAATTCTGGGAAACGATCTGCCAGCCGGCGTTCTTTCCCGCGATTCCGGCCGCGTTCGAATTCGCGCTGTTCAACAGCATCGATCAGGTCCGAACGTTCTTCACCGCATCGCAGGCAGCCAGCGCGATGATGCAGGGCCAGCAGGGATTCTTCGTGCCGCGCTTTCCGCCGCCGCTGCCGGGCGTGGCCGATCATCCGCAAAAGATCAGTTGGTACGACACGTCGGCGCTGCGCACGACGCTGCTGAAACTATGCGATTTCGACCGGATCAATTCGGGCGAAACGCGCGTGTCGGTCGGCGCGGTCAACGTCGGCACCGGCAATTTCGTGTACTTCGACAACTCGCGCATCCGTCTCGCGCCCGAGCATTTCATGGCGTCCGGTGCGTTGCCGCCCGCGTTCCCGCCCGTCGAGATCGACGGCGAGTATTACTGGGACGGCGGCGTCGTGTCGAACACGCCGCTGATGGAAGTGCTGCGCGCCCGGCCGCGCAGCGACACGCTCGCGTTCCAGGTCGATCTGTGGAGCGCGCGCGGGCCGCTGCCGCGCACGATGGCCGACGTCGCCGAGCGCACGAAGGACGTGCAGTATTCGAGCCGCACGCGTTTCGTCACCGACACGCTGCAGCGCGAACAGCGCTACCGCAACGTGCTGCGCCACGTGCTCGAACGGGTGCCGGAAGAACAGCGCAAGACCGATCCGTGGTGCGTCGAGGCCGAAGAAATGTCGAGCGGGAAAAAGTACAACATTCAACACCTGATCTATCAGCAGAAAGCGTACGAGCATCACTACAAGGACTATCAGTTCGGTCTGTCGACGATGCGCGACCACTGGTCCGCGGGTCTCGACGACATCCGCAAGACGCTCGCGGTGAAGGACGGCCTCGCGCTGCCCACCAACGACGCGGGCTTCGTCACGCACGACATTCACCGCCGCCGGTAATGCCGTGTGCAACGGGCCGGCGCGCCGCCCGCGCCGGCTCGTCCTCCTTTCCGATTCGACATGCCGATTTTCATTGCGCTATTCGCGCTCATCGCCCTGGGGTGGGGCGCCGTTCACTTGTTTCACGTCATCGCGGCGCAGTTCGGCCAGCCGGTCGCGATCGCGGCCGCCGTGCTGGCCGCCGCGCTCCTGATCGCACTGGTCGCGTGGTGGCTCAAGCGCCGTCGCGACATCGCACCGAACACGAAGGAAGAAGGCTGGACGCATATCGTGCATCGCGCGTGGGGCGAGTTGCGCGTATCCGCGACGCAAGGGCTGCTGTGGCTGTCGCATGACGGCGCGGATGGCCGCTATACGCTGTCGCAGCTCGACGGTTGCGAGGCCGCGCCGATCGACGGCCGCTGGCATCTCGTCGTGCGCGTGCGCGACGCCGTGCGCGGCGAATGGAAGCTGCCGATGATGGACAAGCGCGATGCACAGCGCTGGGCGCGCGTGCTCACGCTGGCGAAGGACAACCGGCTCTGAACGCGCGGCCGGCCGCCCGACGGCCCGCTATCGCGCGCCGAGCGCCCGCAGCGCATCGAGCACGTGCTGTGTCGCCCGTTCGACCGGGCCGGCCCGATGCGCAATGCCCAGTTCGCGCCACAACGCCGGACGTAACGGCCGCATGACGATGCGCGCATCCGGCAGCGGGGCGCCCGCCTCGTGCGGCAGCAGCGTCGCGCCGTACCCTGCGGCGACGAGGCTCTTGATCGCATCGTTGTAGTTGAGTTCGATCCGCGGCTCGGGCCGGTGGCCGCCGAGCGCGAACCATTCGGTCGTGAGACGCGACAGGCGCGTCGTCGCATCGTTGAGAATCAACGGCCGCGCGGCCAGATACGCGGGCGTCACACGGGCCGGAAGCGGCCAGTCCGCGGGCAGGAAAGCCATCACCGGATCGCGCCGCCACGGGCGGATCGACAGCCCCGCGACCGGCGCTTGCGGCAGCGCGACCAGCCCGACATCGAGCGCGCCTTGTGCAATGCGCGCCAGCGTGTCCTGCGACGTGAGCACCGCGATCTGCACGTCGATATCCGGATGCTGCGCACGCAGGCCGGCCACCGCCTGCGGCAACAGGTGCGCGATCGCGCCGGTCGATGCGCCGAGGCGGACGCGCCCGGTCAAGCCCTGCACCTGTCGCTGCACGTCGTCCAGCGTGGATTCGACTTCCGCCAGCAGACGCCGCGCCCGCTCCACCAGCACTTCGCCGATCACCGACGGCCGCACGTTGCCGCGCGTGCGGGACAGCAGCGGCGCGCCGACGCGGCTTTCCAGCTCGGCGACATGCAGACTGACGGTGGGCGGGGCGAGATGAAGCCATTGCGCCGCCGCCACGAAGGATCCGTGGTCCGCGATCGCAACCAGCGTACGCAGACGGTCCAGACTGATCTCGCGCATCACACCCCTCTCGTTCAGAAAAACTGAATCAGACGATCAGCAAATTCAACTTTTCCTATTCTAGGCGTTCGGTGGACGATACGGCTTCCTCGACGACCGAACGCGACGCACACGACCATCATGAGCTTCCCCACTGTCTTCATCGACGGCGACCAGGGCACGACCGGGTTGCAGATTCACGCGCGTCTGCGCGATCGCACCGACATGCAGCTGCTCACGCTTCCCGCCGCCGAACGCAAGGATGCGGCGCGGCGCGCCGACGCACTCAACGCGTGCGATATCGCCATCCTGTGCCTGCCCGATGCGGCCGCGCGCGAAGCGGTCGGCTTCATCCGGAACCCGACGGTACGCGTGATCGACGCGAGTTCGGCCCATCGCACGCAGCCCGACTGGGTCTACGGCTTTCCCGAGATGGCCGACGGACAGGCGCAACACATCGCGCATGCGAAGCGCGTGACCAATCCGGGCTGCTACCCGACGGGCGCGATCGGCCTGCTTCGCCCGCTGCTGCAGGCGGGGCTGCTGCCGCGCGACTACCCGGTGAGCATCCACGCGGTGTCCGGTTACTCGGGCGGCGGAAGGGCCGCCGTCGACGCGTTCGAATCGGGCGATGCCGCCGCGAACGCGTTGCCGCTGCAGATCTACGGTCTCGCGCTCGAGCACAAGCACGTGCCCGAAATCCGGCAGCATGCGGGGCTCGCGCACCGTCCGTTCTTCGTGCCGGCCTACGGTGCCTATCGGCAAGGCATCGTGCTCACCATCCCGATCGAGCTGCGGCTATTGCCGGCCGAGGTGACCGGTGAGCGGCTGCATGCGTGTCTCGCGCACCATTACGCGGACGCGCGTCATGTCGACGTGATGCCGCTCGCGGACACACGGGCGGCCACGCATCTCGATCCGCAAGCGCTGAACGGCACCAACGACCTGCGGCTCGGCGTGTTCGTCAACGCAGACGGCGGCCAAGTGCTGCTGTCCGCCGTGTTCGACAATCTCGGCAAAGGGGCATCTGGCGCCGCCGTGCAGAATCTCGACTTGATGCTCGGTGCGCGACACGCGGCGTGACGCACCCGCAGGCATCGTCGACGGTGCCCGCGCATGCCCCCCGTAAAAGCTCACCTTTAGCCGGTTTCAGGCCGTATCGTCACCCGCGGCGGCATTCAGGCCGGCCAGCGTCTCCACCAGAAAATCCACGCACACGCGCACCTTCGCCGACGCCGCGACGCGTTCCGGATACACGGCCCAGATGTTCGCGGGCTGGATCGCGTCCGGCAGCACGCGGCACAGCACGCCGCGCTCGATCAGCGGCCCGGCCTCCCAGATCGAGCGCAGCACGATCCCGCGCCCGGCCAGCGCCCATTGCACGGCCACCTCGCCGTGATTCGTCGACAGCGCGCCGCCGACCTTCACCGTGGCCGTTTCGCCGCGTACGGTCAGCCGCCATACGCCGAACGGATGATCGCGCTCCTTGATCGCGAGACAGTCGTGCGAGGCCAGATCCGCGAGCGAGCGCGGCGTCCCGCGGCGGGCGAGATAGTCGGGCGACGCGCACAGCACGCGATGGTTCGTGGCAAGGCGGCGCGCGATCAGATGATCGGCAATGTCGTCGCCGATGCGCACGTCGAGGTCGTAGCCTTCGCCGGCCACATCGACGAGCCGGTCGAACAGATCGAGCCGCACGTTCAGTTGCGGATAGCGCGCGCTGAAGTCGAGCAGCGCCGGCGCGACGACGTGCCGGCCGAAGCCGAAGCTGCTCGACATGCGCAGCGTGCCGCGCGGCACCGTGCGCGTGGTCGACACGTCCTCGACGAGATGATCGACGTCGTCGAGAATCTTTTCGGCGCGCGCGAACACGCGTTCGCCGGCCTCGGTGACCGTCATCCGGCGTGTCGAGCGGTGCAGCAGGCGCGTGCCGAGCTGCGTCTCGAGCATCGCGACGCGCTTGCTGACATACGCGGGCGACACCGCGAGTTGCTCGGCGGCCGCGCTGAAGCTCGCGAGGCGGACGACCAGGCTGAACACGCGCAGGTCGTCGAGGTTCGGCGATTTATTCACGATTCGTGGAAAGTCGATTAACTTTTGAGCGATTTTAATCCAGATGGAAATAAATAGAATGTCGTGACGGGCCGCCGCCTTCCCGGCAGCCGGCCAACCAGTCAAGGAGATTTGCATGACCGACAGGACTTACAGGATTGCCGTGATCCCCGGCGACGGCATCGGCCGCGAAGTGATGCCCGAGGGCCTGCGCGCGCTCGCCGCCGTGACCGCGCGCTTCGGCGTGCGCTTCGACTTCGTCGAGATCGACTGGGCGAGCTGCGACTACTACGCGCAACACGGCACGATGATGCCGGACGACTGGAAAGCCCAACTGTCGGGCATGGACGCGATCCTGTTCGGCGCGGTCGGCTGGCCGGCGACGGTGCCCGATCACATTTCGCTGTGGGGCTCGCTGCTGAAATTCCGCCGCGAATTCGACCAGTACATCAACTTGCGGCCCGCGCGCCTGTTCGACGGCGTGCCGTCGCCGCTCGCCGGCCGCCGCCCGGGCGACATCGATTTCATGATCGTGCGCGAGAACACCGAGGGCGAATATTCGTCGGTCGGCGGCACGATGTTCGAAGGCACCGAGCGCGAAGTGGTGATGCAGCAGTCGATCTTCACGCGGCACGGCACCGAACGCGTGCTGAAATTCGCGTTCGAGCTCGCGCAGCGGCGCGCGAAGCGCGTCACCGTCGCGACCAAGAGCAACGGCATCGCGATCAGCATGCCGTGGTGGGATGCGCGCGCGGCCGAGATGGCCGAACGCTATCCGGAGATCGCGGTCGACAAGCAGCACATCGACATCCTGTGCGCGCGCTTCGTGCTGCAGCCGGACCGCTTCGACGTCGTCGTCGCGTCGAACCTGTTCGGCGACATCCTGTCGGATCTCGGGCCGGCCTGCACGGGCACCATCGGCATCGCACCGTCGGCGAACCTGAACCCCGACCGCACGTTCCCGTCGCTGTTCGAACCCGTGCACGGTTCGGCGCCCGACATCGCGGGGCAATACATCGCGAATCCGGTCGCGATGATCTGGTCGGCGGCGATGATGCTCGACTTCCTCGGCAACGGCACGGGCCGCGAACGCGACGCGCACGATGCGATCGTCGCGGCGATCGAGGACGTGCTGCGCACCGGGCCGCGTACGCGCGATCTCGGCGGCAACGCCGGCACGCAGGAAGTGGGCGAAGCGATCGCCGCGCGGATCGCGGGTTGAGGGTTGGCGGTGGTCGTGGCCCGGCGCTCGCGCCGGGCGGCGGGCGCTTCGTGAATCGGTCTGCAGCGAGCAGCGCACGATGCGGTTGCGCACGTTTGCGAACTCCGCTGATGCGGAGGTGGTGAAGTCGATCGGTGAGCAACGACACATCGCAACGCGCACTGCTTGTGCGGTTTTTCGTTGCACGTCGAAAGACGATCCGATCGGTGAGCTGCACGTGTCGCTCGCGCACACCGATCGTCCGCGCATGATCGCTTCGATACGATCAGTGAGATGCATCACGCGGTGAAGCACACCACTGCACGTCGATGTATGCACCGCTTTACCCTTGCGATGTCGCGTCGGCCTGTTCAACGCACACAGTTCGACGCGACATTTCACCTGATCCCGAAAAATCTCACCTTCAGCGGAAGGTTCCCGAATTTCCTCACCATTGAATCGCCGGTGATGCGTTCACCGATCCCTTGAACGCGCGCGGCTTCACAGCCCGAGGTCGGACAGCCCCGGATGATCGTCGGGACGACGGCCGAGCGGCCAGTGATAAAGACGGTCAGCCTCGCGAATCGGCAGATCGTTGATGCTCGCGTGACGATGCGCCATCAGGCCGTTTTCGTCGAACTCCCAGTTCTCGTTGCCGTACGAACGGAACCAGTTGCCCGCATCGTCATGCCACTCGTATGCAAAGCGCACCGCGATGCGATTGCCGTCGAACGCCCACAGCTCCTTGATCAGCCGGTAATCGAGTTCGCGCGCCCACTTCCGCTGCAGCAGCGCGACGATTTCGTCGCGGCCCGTCACGAATTCCGCGCGATTGCGCCAACGGCTTTGCGGCGTATAGGCGAGCGACACGCGTTGCGGGTCGCGCGTGTTCCACCCGTCCTCGGCGGCGCGCACTTTCTGGCGCGCCGTTTCAAGCGTGAAGGGCGGAACGGGCGGACGAACTTCGGGGGAAGCGGACATGGGTTGCTCCTGTTCAGGGTTCTGGCCGCGAACGCACGCAGCCGGTTCGGATTCGCTGCGTCGGCTACCGCGAAACGGTATCGAGCAGCAGTTCAGCCGTCGCGCGCGCATCGCGCGCGGCGTTTGCATCGCCACTGACGAGCGCCACACCGATCGCGCCGTCGATCAATACGAGCCACTGACGCGCGAGGCGCGCGAGCCCGCGGCGCGCGACGCCGGTTTCGTCGGCATAGGCATCGAAGCGCTCACGCACGAACGCCAGCAGGCGCGCCTTGTGCATGCGGGCGACGACCCGCACGGGATCGTCGGCTTCGGGTATCTCGCCCGACGCATTCAGGAACGCGCAGCCGTGAAAGTCGGGCTGCCCGAACCACTCGCGCAGCACGTCGAACATGCCGAGCAGTTGCGCGCGCGGCGCGTTGCCACGTGCCAGCGTGCCGTCGACGAACCAGCGCATCCAGCGTGCGTCGCGACGTTCTAGCGCGGCGACGACCAGCGCCTCTTTCGATTCGAAATGCGAATAAAAGCTCTTTCGCGCCGCGCCGGATCGCTTGACGATCGCATCAACGCCGGTCGCATGGATGCCGCCCGAATAGATCAGCGCTTCGGCCGCGTCGAGCAGCCGGTCGCGAACGCCCGGTTCGCCGGAGGAGTCGAGAGGTGTGTTCATGGGGTTACGGTAGAACGATCGTTCTCCGCCGTCAAGACTCGTGTGAAAAGGCCCTGCCGGCGGGAGGGCTGAATCGTGCCCGAAGCGCTGGTGCGTCGGGTATGCCTTCGGCGCGAGTCGTGCGGATTGGAGGGTGAACGGATCAGGCAGCGGCCCTGAGCATCAATGGGAGGTTGATCGCGCACCTCGTATCAGTGAGTTGCAACGCCGCATGCGGCTCACGGTCGACGTTCGGGTCGGTACGATTTCGCCTGCGGCGTCGAGCGGACGCTCGCACGCCAAGCGGAGCGGAAAGTACGTGGAAGGAAAGAAGCGGGCGCCGAATGGCGTAACGACGAGAAGCGAAGCGGCTGCCGACAGGTGAAGCGAATCCGCCATTGCACGTCACCTAGGCGGGATCGTGTGACGATTCGGCGCGCGAACACAACTCCCGAATAATCTCACCTCAAGCGTTGAATCACGGGTTTCGACGCTCGACGGTGCGTGTGCGTGTGCGTGTGCGTGCAAACGAAAACGGGGCAGCCGGCAAACGTGCCGCGCGGCCCCGTCTTTCTCGATACTCGACTCAGACCGTCCAGTCGAGTATCACCTTGCCGCTTTCGCCGGACAGCATCGCGGCGAAGCCTTGCTCGTAATCGTCGGCCGCGAAGCGATGCGTGATGATGGGCGACAGGTCGAGGCCGCTTTGCAGCATCGCGACCATCTTGTACCAGGTCTCGAACATCTCGCGGCCGTAGATGCCCTTGATCTCGAGCCCCTTGAAGATCACCTGGTTCCAGTCGATCGCCGTCTGCGCGGGCGGGATGCCGAGCAGCGCAACCTTGCCGCCGTGATTCATCGCCTCGAGCAGGCTCGTGAACGCGCTCGGCACGCCCGACATTTCCAGACCGACGTCGAAGCCTTCGGTCATGTGCAGGTCGGCCATCACGTCGCGCAGCGACTCGCGGGCGACGTTGACCGCGCGCGTCGCGCCCATCTTGCGCGCGAGCTTCAGCCGATAGTCGTTGATGTCGGTGATCACGACGTTGCGCGCGCCGACATGCTTCGCGATCGCGACGGCCATGATGCCGATCGGGCCCGCGCCGGTGATCAGCACGTCTTCGCCGACGAGGTTGAACGACAGCGCCGTATGCGTCGCGTTGCCGAACGGATCGAAGATCGACGCGAGATCGTCGGAGATCTCCGGCGGAATCTTGAACGCGTTGAACGCCGGAATCGCCAGGTATTCGGCGAACGCGCCTTCGCGGTTCACGCCGACGCCCACCGTGTTTCGGCACAGATGCCGGCGCCCCGCGCGACAGTTGCGGCAGAAACCGCAGGTGATGTGGCCTTCGCCGGACACGCGATCGCCGATCGCGAAGCCGCGCACTTCCTGCCCCATCTCGACGATCTCGCCGACGTATTCGTGACCGACGTGCATCGGCACCGGAATCGTCTTCTGCGCCCAGTCGTCCCACTTCCAGATATGGATGTCGGTGCCGCAGATCGCCGTGCGGCGGATCTTGATCAGCACGTCGTTGTGGCCGACTTCGGGGCGCTTCACGCGCGTGAGCGTGAGGCCGGGGCCGCGTTCGAGCTTTGCCAGTGCTTTCATGGTCGCGCCTCCGTCAGATGATACCGAGCGACTTGCCGACGCGCACGAACGCGGCGACCGTCTGGTCGATCTGTTCGGGCGTATGCGCGGCGCTCATCTGCGTGCGGATGCGCGCCCGGCCGCGCGGCACGACCGGAAACGAGAAGCCGATCACGTAGACGCCTTCGCCGAGCAGCTTGTCGGCCATGTTCGTCGCGAGCTGCGCGTCGCCGAGCATCACCGGGATGATCGGATGCGCGCCGGGCACGAGCGTGAAGCCGGCTTCGGTCATCTGCTTGCGGAACCGCGCGCCGTTCTCGCGCACGCGTTCGCGCAGCTTCGCGCCTTCGTCGCTGCCGAGCAGTTCGAGCACCTCCAGCGATGCCGCGGCGATGCTCGGCGTGAGCGTGTTCGAGAACAGATACGGACGGGAGCGCTGGCGCAGCAGTTCGATCACCTCGCGACGCGCGGCGACATAGCCGCCCGACGCGCCGCCGAGCGCCTTGCCGAGCGTGCCGGTGATGATGTCGACGCGGCCTTCGACGCCGCAGTGCTCGGGCGTGCCGCGGCCGTGCGTGCCGATGAAGCCGACCGCATGCGAATCGTCAACCATCACGAGCGCGCCGTAGCGATCGGCGAGATCGCAGATGCCTTTCAGATCGGCGACGATGCCGTCCATCGAGAACACGCCGTCGGTGGCGATCAGCTTGTGGCGCGCGCCAGCGGCGTCGGCTTCCTTGAGCTTCGCCTCGAGGTCGGACAGATCGTTGTTCTTGTAGCGCAAACGCTTCGCCTTGCACAGGCGAATGCCGTCGATGATGCTCGCGTGATTCAGTTCGTCGCTGATCACCGCGTCGTTCTCGTCGAGCAGCGTCTCGAACAGCCCGCCGTTCGCGTCGAAGCAGCTCGAATAAAGGATGCTGTCCTCGGTGCCGAAAAATGCGGCCAGCGCGCTTTCCAGTTGCTTGTGGACGGTTTGCGTGCCGCAGATGAACCGCACCGATGCCATGCCGAAGCCGTCCTGGTCGAGGCCGGCCTTCGCCGCGTCGATCAGGCGAGGATCGTTCGCCAGACCCAGATAGTTGTTCGCGCAGAAATTGAGCACGCCGGCGCCGCCGGCGAGCCGTACGGCTGCCGCCTGGGGACTCGCGATCTCGCGCTCGGTCTTGTAAAAACCGTCCGCGCGGATCTGGTCGAGCGTCCCGCGCACCTGGGCGAGAAAGGCATCACGCATCGCAAAGCTCCTGACAGGGTTTCGCATTCCGCGGCGCACGGCTCGTGGCGGCGCAACGGCCTGCTACTGTTATAGTCGGTCGTTCGGTTGACCGCATTTATCCGATATTCCGAACTAGAATTCGGAATATCGAACAACTCTAAGCGAACGGAATCCAAATGGCAAGTTCCTCCGGATCGCGGCGCACGCCTGCCGACGCCGCCCCGCAGCCGCCGGCCGCGACCCCGCCGCGCGTCGGCGAGCAGATCCAGCGGCTGCGCAACGAGCGCAAGTTGACGCTCGACGACCTGTCGCGCGCCGCCGGCGTATCGAAATCGATGCTCTCCGAGATCGAACGCGACAAGGCCAACCCGACGATCGCCGTCGCATGGCGGCTGACGAACGCGCTCGGCATCACCCTCGACGAATTGTTCTCGCAGCCGAAGGCGCCCGAGGCGATCCGCGTGGATGGCCCGCACGACATTCCGACGCTCGCCGGCCACGACGGCCGTTACCAGTTGCGCGTATGGGGCCCCATCGAACTCGCCGGCAAGTTCGAGTGGTACGAGCTGACGCTGCCGGGGGGCGGCGCACTGGTATCGAACGCGCACGAACCGGGCACGCGGGAGCACCTCACCGTGCTGCAGGGCGCGATGGAAATCGAGGCCGCCGCGGCCAGCCGCCGGCTGAAGGCGGGCGATACCGCGCGCTACCCGGCCGACGAGCCGCATGCGATCCGCAATCCCGGCAAGGCCGAAGCGCGGGCCTTGTTGATCGTGATACATCGCTGACGGCGCGTATAGCTAGCCAAACGGTCAGTCGCAGGCCAGTTGCGGAAAATACTGTATGTTTGTACAGTATACGGACATTCCGCCATGCATGGGCTGGAGCGGGCGCACCGAGGCGTCTGCCCCGGTCGACAGGAGCCTGCAATGACAGAAGAACAAGATTTGGCCGCGCTCAGCTTCAAGGCTGCCGCGCATGACCTCGAATCGATCGTTCGCCATATCGCCGGGCGCTACATCCGTCAGCGCGTGCCGCTGACGTGGCGCCTGCTGCATGCGATCGAAGCCGAAGCGCTCGCCGATCTCGGCTTTGCCAGCCGGCACGACGCCGGCATGCGTCAACTGTTCGAACGGCCGTCGGACATGACGTTTCCCGAAACGGACGATCCGATCGACTTCGGGCGCTCGAATGCGCTGCCCGCGGTCTTTTCGTTTGCCGTTCTCGCGTACGAAGCCGAGGCAAACGCGCACGACACCGCGCGCGCCGCGCGCCCGCACCGCCAGTCCAAGGCCTGGGGCGACTGACGGCCCGGCCCCGGCCGCCGTGCATGGTGGTCGGTTCATCCGCTTGCTGCCCGATACGTTGCGGAAAAGGGCTACCATGTACGCAACTAACGGAATTAATGCCATGTCCCTTCCCGCCTCTCACGACACCGCCGCCTCGCCGGAAGAAAAGGATCTGTTCGACCGCAATCCGTCCGACTGGGTCGCCTCGCCCGAAGCCGCGTTCGACGCGTGGCTGGCCATGCAGGACTATCGCCGCTCGTCGGCCGACGTCTATCGCGCGCAATGGGGCGCGTTTCTCGCGTGGATGCGTGCACATCAAAAGAACCTCGCAACGGTCGATACACCGACCATCGCGAATTTCGTCGGCGAATTGCCGATCAAGAAGACGCAGCGAATGCGCTATCTCCGGCTGATCGAGCGTGTACTCGATCATGTCCGCCGCACCGAATACGCATCGACCAATCCGGCCCGCTTCATTGCTCAGGATGGCGAAGCGAACTGGCGCAAAGCGCGCGACAACGAACCCACCGGTTTTCTCACGCCGGCGGAACGCGCGACGTTGCTCGCGTATCTGTTTTCGCCGATCGGCGTCTCCGGTTCCGCGTACTGGAAAGAGCGCCGCGACCGCGCGCTCGTCGCCGCGTTTCTCGGCGCCGGCATCAAAACCGGCGAAGCACGCGCACTCACGATTAGTTGCATCAATACGAGCGGCACGTCGCTGCGGATCGAGTCGACGCATCCGGATTACTCGCGCGAGACCCATCTGGCCTCGTTCGCGATCGCGTTGCTCGAAGCCTGGCTCACCGAACGCAAACGCCAGGAGATTCCGGGGGAGCTCGTCTTTCCCGCATCGCATGCCGGGCGGCCGATGCACAAGGCGACGATGCTGCGCGCGATCGACGCGATCGTCGAATCGGCCGGGCTCACGTCGTCACGCACGGCGCGCGCCAGCCCGCAAACCTTGCGCAATACCTACGCGGCCGAACTGTTCGAGCACGACGTGCCGCCGGAGCGCGTCGGCAAATGGCTGGGCTTCATGCGGCCGATCTCGTCGAATCGTCTGCATCGCGCGTGGAAAAGCTGGCGCGACGGGCTGGCCGACGGCAACGGTGACGCGTCCGATCGCGACGAAACTCACTGATCGGGAAACGACTGCTCACGGAAACGATCCGTGAGCAGCCTTGCGTGGCGCAGCCTCACCGTTTCACAGCTCCCGAAAAACCTCACCTCGAGCTTCCCGGATCGTCTCACCAGTGCGGCGCTGCCGACGTCCGGGTCAGGATTGCGCAAAACGCGCGACGGCTTCGAAGCGGGACGGCCATGCGCCCGACGCGTGCTCGCACTCGGGGCACGCGACTTCAAAACCCTCATCGCCATGTGACAGTTCCGGTTCGCCATCGCAACGCGGGCACCGGGTCGGCGCCGGAATCTCGTGATCCAGAGAAGTGCCGATCGCGGCATACGCGTTGGCATCGAGTCGTCCCGCCTCGGCCAGACGCCGCATCAGCGCGGCGATTTCCGGATTCATTCCGCGGTTCGCGCGCAATGAATTCGCGTCGCGCGTGGCGCGCTCCAGTTCGTCGCTCTGGGCACGCAACTGTTCTTCGAGCCGGTCGGCACGCGCCTTGGCCGAACTCAACTGCTGCAGGAAATCGAACTCCTTGCGCTGGACGTCGCGCAACCCGCTCTGGTAGGTCGACGCCATGCTGCGCAATGAATCCAGTTCGACCAGCATCGGCTTGACGCGGCGTTCGGCTTCGGCCACCGCATCCTTGATCTGCTGCGCGTAATGCTCGGTGCGCTGCTGCAATTCGGCTTGCAGCGCATCGATGCGGTCGCGTAGCGCGGCGTTCTGGGCCTGTTCGGCGTCGATCCGGCCGGCAGCCGCGGCCAATTCCTTTTCCAGTCGAGCGACTGTGGTGAGCAACGTGGCTTCGCTTGCCGAACCGTGGGTAGTCTGGGACGCAAGCTGAACCTCGAGTTCGGTTACCCGCGCCTGTAATTGCTCGTTTCTCGCTTCACCGCGCGCGAGCGCGCCTTCGAGCGTTTCCTGACGAACGGTTGCGTCGCGCAACCGCTGTTCCGCGTCGGCCATGTCGGCGCGCACCCGTTCGCGGTCCCCATCGAGGCTATCGCGCGCGGCTTTCAATGCTTCTTCATAGAGTGCGCCGAGCAACGCGCCGGCCTTTTCCTCGACGGCTTTCGGGATCGCCGCGCCGTCGAGCCGGATCTTGGAGGCGGAACGGATGCGTTCCCAGAAGTGGTCGATGTCTTTCGGGATGTCGCTGGCGCTGCCGGTCTGGGTGAGATCGCGGACGTTGGCGGCCGACGGCCGGATGCCGAGATCGAAGAACAAGCGCTTGCACGCATGCAGCGACAATTCCTGACGCCGTGCACCGCTTGCGCGCAGCGATTCCAGTTCTTCCCGAATGACCTGCCGCATTTCGTCCAGGGTCATGGCCATGCTCACAAACAATGAAGTGTGGCAATCATAACGAAATACGTATTCCTTGATACTTCTTTCGAGGGTTCGTTGCGAATTTACGTCGTTTTGCACAGAAACTGGATCCGCAAGCCCATCCCGTTGAAGGTGACCCGGAATTCCGTGAAACAAAGCGAAGAATGTTTGCCAAGCCTTTGTACTACAAGGGATTTCCAGCGAACCCCGATTTAGGGCATTTGTTTCACATGACGGCGGATCCGATTGCCTGTGGGGTGTTCTAGGGTTGGGGTGTCTGTGGAAAACTCGTCAGCCGATGTCTTGAGAGTATTAGAAGTAAACACCCTTGAACCCTTAGTTAAAAACGTTAACGCCACGGCACAGCCTTATGGTGTAAGGCTTTCCGGCCGACAAGGTGAAGTTTTACGGGAGCCAAGGTGATCTTCTGCGGGAGCTGACGTGATGGGGTTCAGGGAACTGCGTGAGCTGTTGCAGGAAGGGTCGTGAGCGGATTCGGGATCACAGTAAAACACACGTTTTTCCACAGGTGAGGGTTTTCGGGGCCGCACGGCCACGGAACCCGCGGTGTGCCTGACTGCACAGTTTTCTGCCTGTGCAGACATAGGTGAGGATTTGCAGGACCTGCTTCGCGCCCCGATTCTGCCCATCTTTTGGGCAGATTTGGCGAAAGGTGAGGTTTCACGGGACTCCACGGGAATTTGCTGTGAGGATTTCCGGGAAGCGAACGTCATTTTGCACAGCAAAAGTGCTTTCCGGCGCCTGTGATGCCCCAAAGGTGAGGTTTTTCGGGAGGGAAATCCGGGTTTTCCTGCTCCGATCCCCTTAAGGTGAGCTTTTTCGGGGCATCGATCACAGGCGGCGATCTGCTTCGAAGGTGAGGCTTTCCAGGAGACGTATTTGCTTAAAAAATGGTCAAAGGTGAGGTTTTTCGGGGCCTGTGAGCAGCCGAATTCGCCGAAAAGCCCGCCAGGACTGGCAGAAATCTCGTTTTTGCTGTGCCATTTTTTGGCACAGGTGAGCATTTTCGGGAGCAGAAATCCGATTGTCGTATGAAGGATTCCAGTCGAAAGGTGAGGCTTTTCGGGAGATTCCCGCGAGGCACAGCCAAATGCCTTCTATGCATAAGTATCGGAAGGGATTGGGATTTTTGATACCGCGCCGGTTACGGTGAGGTTTTTCGGGAGTCATTTCCGGCCCCGCTGCTGTGCCGCATTTTCTCTATAAGGTGAGCGTTTTCGGGAGTCGTCGGGTGCCAGTCCCGCGTCTATCGGGCGTTCGTCGGCGTCTGGACGAATCCGCATGCTGTGCCAAAGGTGAGCATTTTCGGGACCGGATACGATTCGCCGCTGTACAATGCGCGCCCGGGCTGGACGGGCACCCGCTGATCGGGCGGGCGCGAGCGGGTTTCGACGGCGGTTTTTCACGTGCCGAAGCCGAGCCGAACTTCCCGCGGGCCGCGCCTGTACATGCATACAGGCAGATGGGCGACGCTCCGGGGCGGACAGTGAGGTGCAATCGCGACCCTGTGTCGAACTCACGGTTGCGCAGTCGTAAAATTACGACAAATCGAAAGGTGAGCCCATACGGGAGCCGATTTCGCACGTGTCGTGCACAGGTGAAATTCTGTGAATCGGCGTATGCCGCGGCACGTCGGGACGAGTCCGGAACGCCGTACGGGCGGACGGGTGAGCGTTTCCGGGAGCGGTTCGGGTGAGTGCCGTTTTGCCAGCGCGCTTCACCGGCTATGGTGAGCATGTCGTTCTGGACGCACATCACCGCAGGCGCTATCCTTCCGGGAAACTTCTCCTCCGACCCGACGTATGGCCACGACGAAGCGCGCCAAGAAAACCGATGTGGATGTGGTGAGTGCCAGTTCAGCCGAATTGCGAAAGGCCGTCGAGGCGATCGCCATTCAGCCGAAGAGCGGCAAGATCACGCTCCTCACTCGCAAGCTGTTCAATGTCCTGCTGGCCGTCGCGCAGCAGGCCGACGACTCGGGCGACACGTATCGCGCGCTGCTGTCGGACATCGTCGCCAACTCCGCTTTCGATTCGAACGACACCGCGCTGGTGAAGGAACACCTGCGCCGCATGGTATCGGTGCAGGTCGAATGGAGCACCGGGACGTCGAGCCAGAAGCCGGGCCGCAAGTGGGGGATCTCCACGCTGATCGCCGATGCGGAAATTCTCGAGGATCCGACCACCCGTCGCGTGTGGGTCGAATTCTCGTTCGCGCCGAAGATCAAGAAGAAGCTGCTCGACCCGGTCCAGTATGCGCGCCTGAGTCTGCAGTTCCAGAGCCAGCTGCGTAGCAGCGCCGGTCTCGCGCTGTACGAAATCTGCGTGCGCTACCTGACGAACCCGAGCCATCTGACGATGCGTGAGCCGTGGGAATGGTGGCGGCCGATCCTGTCGGGCACGCCCGACACGGAAGCTGGCGACGAAGCGAAGCGCGAGTACAAGTATTTCAAGCGAGATTACCTGCGCCCCGCGATCGCGGAAGTCAACGCGGTCACCAACATCTTCGTCGAGCTGATCGAGCACCGCGAAGGGCGTCGGGTGGCCGAGATCCAGTTCCGCGTGACCGAGCGCAAGCAGCCGATGCTCGCGCTCGACGAACACCCGAACGTGTTCGACAGTACGCTGGTCGACCGAATGGTGAAGCTCGGGATCCCGTTGAAGGAAGCGCAGACGCTCTATGCGGACAGCGAGGAGAACCGGATTCGCGCCGCGCTGCAGATGACCGAGCAGCGGATGCGCAGCACGACGCTGCCGCCGGTGCGCAGCGCGCCGGCGCTGTTCAAGGATGCGCTGAAGAAGGGTTATGCGCCGCCGGTCGACTCGGTCGACGCGCTGCCGGCCGGCACGCCGTCCGCGAAGGTCGCGGCTGCGCAGCCGGACGATCTGAAGGCGCGCCTGCTGAGCGAGTTCGCGGCGTTCCGCCGCAAGGAAGCGAAGGTGCTGTACGAAGAGCAGGGCGACGCGGAGCGCGAAGTCGCGCGCGAGTCGTTCGAGTCGGAGGCATTGCCGACGATGGGCTCGCACCTGCGCGAGGACTGGCGCAAGCGCGGCCTCGATTCCAAGCTGGCCGAGACGGCCTTTTTCGACTGGCTGGCCCAGAAGACCTGGGGCGAGCCCACGGACGGCGACCTGCTGTCGTTCACGCTGAATCAGTCACGGGCCGCTTGAAGCCCGCTCAGGCCCGCTGACGGGCCGCCGCCGGTCTCCACCCCTGGTCGGGTGCGGCCGGCGCCCTGGTCAGGCCCTGCCGGCCGTCTTCCTCACTCCGACAACAGCATCCGCTCCAGCTGCTCGAGGATCGCGTCGCGCTTGTCCTTCGGGAGGCCACGCAGACGCAGTTCGATGCGGTCTTCGCCATACGACTTCAGGTCGCCGACCGACTTGCCGCCAAGCTTGATCTCGAGACGCTGCGCATAGCGCTGACGGCCCGCCGCCTTCGGCGTCTCCTGCGCGGCGACGCGACCCTTGACGATGTCGGACACCTGGCGCGTGCTGAGATCGTCCGACACGATCTTGTTGATCAGCCGCAGCGTTGCCTCGGTGCCGCGCGCATTGTGATAGCGGCCGACCTGATACGCCATGTTCGATCCGAAGCGATCGGGGCGCGCGACCATTTCCTGCATGATCGCTTCCGGCAGCTTGCCGATCGACAACGCGACGGCCACCGTCGACTCGTCGAGGCCGAGATGCTCGGAGAGTTCTTTCTGGCTCTGGAAATGCTTGTCGTCGAGGAAGCGGCGCCACACGACGGCGTTGTCGAACACCGTCTGCGAATCGCGTTGAACGTTGAGGTCGTAGCCGAGCTTGTAGCTCTGGATGCCGATCGGCACGTCGATCACAATCGCCTTGACCGACTCCTTGTTCGCTTCCTTCAGCGCCCGCACGCGGCGGCCGCCATCGCTGACGAAGTACGTGCCCGGATTGTCGTAATCCGGAATCACGTGGATGGCCTGCTGCTGGCCCTGCTTCGCGAGGTTGACCGCGAGTTCGGCAATCGACGATTTCAGATAGAAGTGCCGCGGGTTGAACGGACTGTGCTTGATCGCCTTCAGCGGCAACTCGATCACCTGCCCCGGCGCATAGCGATTCTCGAGGCGCCACGCGCGATATTGCGGCGATTCGTCGATCGACGGATCGATCG
>NZ_JBYQCG010000128.1:0-16123 GCF_057837105.1 Burkholderia sp. APQ4-4ca
TCGACGATCGTGCTGCGCCATGCACTCAAACCCGCGCTGATGCCGGTCGTGTCGCTGTTCGGCACCGTCTGCATCACGTCGATCACCGCGGCCGTCGTCACCGAATCGGTGTTCGCGCTGCCGGGCCTCGGGCAGCTCGTCGTGAACGGCGCGATCAACCGCGATTACACGCTGGTGCTCGGTCTCGTCGTGCTGACGACCGTCTTCGCGGTGCTGTTCAACCTGCTGGTCGACCTCGCGTACGCATGGCTCGATCCGCGCATCCGTTATTGAGCGAGGCACAGCGATGACTCCGACCACTCCCGTCGTCGGCCTGCCCGTGCAGACCGATTCGCCGCCGCGTTCGCGCTCGCCGCTCGAGCTCGCGTTCGCGCGCTTCCTTCACAACCGCGCGGCGTTGTTCAGCCTCGCGCTGCTCGTGCTGATCACGCTCGCCTGTTTCGTCGGCCCGTGGCTGCTCGCGGCCGATCCCGCCGTGAGCGACTGGGGCTCGATCAGTCTGCCGCCGACCTGGGCGAACCAGCACTGGTTCGGCACCGACGAGCTTGGCCGCGATCTGCTCGTGCGCACGCTGATCGGCGGCCGCGTATCGATCGAGGTCGGCCTGCTCGGCACGCTCGTGTCGGGCCTGTTCGGCGTCGCGTGGGGCGCGACCGCGGGCTTCGCGGGCGGCCGCGTCGACTCCGTGATGATGCGCGTCGTCGACATGATGTACGCGATCCCGTACCTGCTGATCGCGATCCTGATGATGACCCTGTTCGGCCGCTCGTTCATGCTGGTCGTGCTGACCATCAGCGCGTTCTCGTGGATCGACATGGCGCGCGTCGTGCGCGGCCAGACGCTGTCGCTGCGCAATCGCGAGTTCGTCGACGCGGCGCGCGCGATCGGCGTGTCGCCGACGTCGATCGTGCTGCGCCACGTCGTGCCGAACCTGCTCGGCGTGGTCGTCGTGTATGCCACGGTCTCGGTGCCGAACATCGTGCTGACCGAATCGGTGCTGTCGTTCCTCGGCCTTGGCGTGCAGGAGCCGATGACGAGCTGGGGCGTGCTGATCCAGGACGGCGCGCAGAAACTGGAATCGATGCCGTGGCTGCTGCTGGCCCCGGCCGTCATGCTGTGCGTGACGCTCTACTGCGTGAACTTCGTCGGCGACGGCCTGCGTGACGCGCTCGACCCGAAGGATCGCTGAAGATGGCCGCTCTACTGGAAGTTGAAAACCTCGGCGTGCGCTTCACGCGCAAGGATGCGCCGCCGATCGACGCCGTCAACGGCGTGTCGTTCTCGCTCGAAGCCGGCAAGACGCTCGGCATCGTCGGCGAATCGGGCTCGGGCAAGAGCCAGACCGTGATGGCGCTGCTCGGCCTCCTGGCCGGCAACGGCACGACGACCGGCTCCGCGCGCTACCGCGGCGACAACCTGCTCGACATGGATACGCGCGCGCTGAACGCGGTGCGCGGCGATCGCATCGCGATGATCTTCCAGGATCCGATGACGTCGCTCAATCCGTTCCTGACGATCGAGCGGCAGATGACCGAGACGCTGCAGCTGCATCGCAAGCTGTCGCGCAAGGCCGCGATCAAGCGTGCGATCGAGGCGCTCGAATCGGTGCGCATTCCCGATGCGGCGCGCCGCATCCGCATGTATCCGCACGAGTTCTCGGGCGGCATGCGCCAGCGCGTGATGATCGCGATGGCGCTGTTGTCCGAGCCGGAAATCCTGATCGCCGACGAGCCGACCACCGCGCTCGACGTGACCGTGCAGGCGCAGATCATCGATCTGCTGCGCGAGCTGAACCGCGAGCGCGGCACCGCGATCGTGCTGATCACGCACGACATGGGCGTGGTCGCCGGCCTCGCCGACGACGTGATGGTCATGTATGCGGGCCGCACCGTCGAATACGCGCCGGCCGACTCGATCTTCGCGGCGCCGTCGCATCCGTACACGATCGGCCTGCTCAACGCGCTGCCGCGCCTGACCGACGCGGACGATGCGCCGCTCGTCGCGATTCCCGGCAACCCGCCGATGCCCGGCACCGCGCCGGCCGGCTGCGCGTTCGCGAAGCGCTGCACGTATGCGGAAGAACGCTGCGGCGCCGAGCGCCCGGCGCTCGAAACCTATGGCGCCGCGGGCGCGGTGCGCGCATGCCACCGGCCCCTGGCCGATCTGACGGGAGGTCTGCGATGAGCGTCGATGAACGCCGCCAAGCCGGCGCGACGGACGACACGCTGCTGTCCGTCGACAATCTGAAAGTGCATTTCCGCGTGCCGCTCGGCGGCTATCCGTGGTCGCCGAAGGGCACGCTGCGCGCGGTCGACGGTGTGTCGTTCGACGTCAAGCGCGGCGAGACGGTCGGGCTCGTCGGCGAATCCGGCTGCGGGAAATCGACGCTCGCGCGCGCATTGATCGGCCTCGTGCCGATGACGGCCGGCACCGTGAAATGGCGCGGCCAGGCCGTGGCGCCCGATCACCTGCGCGGCACCGCGATGCGGCGCGAAGTGCAGATGATCTTCCAGGATCCGCTCGCCTCGCTCGATCCGCGCATGACGATCGAGCAGGTCGTCGCCGAGCCGCTCGTCACGCACCACCCGGGCCTCGGCCGTGCCGAAGTGCGCCGCCGCGTGATCTCGATGCTCGAACGCGTCGGCCTGAATGCGCATCACCTGCTGCGTTATCCGCATGAGTTTTCCGGCGGGCAGTGCCAGCGCGTCGGCATTGCGCGCGCGCTGATCAGCGAGCCGAAGCTCGTGATCTGCGACGAACCCGTCTCGGCGCTCGACGTGTCGATCCAGGCGCAGATCGTGAACCTGCTGCGCGATCTTCAACGCGAACTGTCGTTGTCCTATCTGTTCGTCGCGCACGATCTGGCGGTGGTGAAGGCCATCAGCCAGCGCGTGCTCGTGATGTATCTCGGCCGCGTGATGGAGTTCGGCACGCGGCATGACGTGTACGGCGTGCCGCAGCACCCGTACACGAAGGCGCTGCTCGATGCGGCGCCGACGCCGGAGCCGGCGCGCGAGCGTGCTCGCCGTCCGATGCTGCTGGCGGGCGAGATGCCCTCGCCGCTCAACCCGCCGTCCGGCTGCGCGTTCCGCACGCGCTGCCCGGTCGCGATCGACGCGTGCGCGCAGGACGTGCCGCTGCCGGAAGTGCGGCAGGGGTCGGCGGCGCGCGTCGCGTGCATCCGCGCGGGCGCGGCGTGATGTGAAGTGACGCAGCACACATAACCAAGGCAGGTCAACAGGGGTAGGTGCGGCGCGAACGATCTTCGCGCCGCGGGTACAGGCGCGTCCTTAGCCGGGCTCGCCGGGGGGCTGGGAGCGGATCGCGACCGGCGTGGACGATATCAACACAAGACGAGAATGACGATGAAACAGCAGAAGAAGATCGGGACGGCATCGAAGATGCTGCTTGCCTGGGGGCTGCCGGCGCTTGCCGGCGTCTCGCTGACGGGCGTCGCGCACGCCGACGACGCGGCGCCGGCGCCGCTGACGGTCGCGCAGGCCGCACCGGCCGCCGGGTCGGGCGCATCCGTTGCGCAGGCAACGACGCCGAACGCGATTGTCAACGCCGAGGCGACCCAGGCCGTCACGCCGCCCGACGAGCCGTCGGCACAGTCGAAATCGAATGGCTTCATCGCCGACAGCCATCTCGACTTCCTGTTCCGCAACTATGCGGACGTGCTCGACAGCAAGGGCGGGCCGCATCGCCATGCGTGGGTCCAGGGCGCGATGGCGAACTTCGAGTCGGGCTACACGACCGGCCTGATCGGGATCGGCTTCGATGCGTCGCTGTATGCGGCGCTGAAGCTCGACGGCGGCCAGGGCGCCGGCAGCATGGTGCACATCGCGAAGGGCGGCGGCGGCGGCAACCAGCTCGCGTGGGCGTATCCGGGCATCTACGACATCAAGGCGCGCATCTCGAACACGGTGGTCAAGTACGGTCTGCAGGCCGTCGACAACCCGTTCATGGAGCAGCACGACAACCGCGCGCTGCCGCCGACGTTCCTCGGCGCGACGCTCGTCAGCAATGAATTCAAGAACGTGATGCTCGAGGCCGGCAGCTTCACGAAGACCGACGCGCGCGGCCATACGACGCTCACCAACCTGACGACGCAGTACGGCGGCACGCGCATCAATCGCCTGTCGTACGTCGGCGGCACGTGGGACTACTCGCCGAACGGCGAAGTCGCGCTGTACGCGAACCAGGCCGACGACGTGTGGCACCAGTACTACGCGTCGGTGAAGCACAGCATCGGCAGCCCGCAGACGATCAAGTGGACCGGCTTCGGCAACGTCTACTCGACGCACGACACGGGCGATGCGCTGCAAGGCAAGATCAACAACAACGCGTACAGCCTGTCGCTCGCGGCGCAGCATGGCCCGCATGAACTGCTGCTCGGCTTCCAGCACGTGCTCGGCGACCAGTTCTTCGACTACCTGAACGAAACGAACGGCATCTTCCTGACCAACTCGATGGACGTCGACTACAACGCGCCGCACGAAAAATCGCTGCAGCTGCGTTACACGTTCTACGGCAAGGAAGCGGGCCTGCCGGGTTTCAAGGCGATGGTGTGGGGCGTGACGGGCTGGGGCGCGGACGGCAGCGCGGGCGCGGCCAACGACCCGAGCAAGTCGAGCATCTACTGGAGCAACGGCGCGCCGGTGCAGGGCCGTCACCACGAGTTCGGCTTCATCCCGTCGTACACGTTCCAGAGCGGCAAGCTGAAGAACACGAAGGTCACGTTCATCGCGATGTGGCACAACGGCTCGGCACACTACTCGGACGCGACGAACACCGAGTACCGTCTGGTCGTGAACCTGCCGCTGCACGCGTTCTGATGGAACGGGGACGCACGTCCCCGGTGTCGTACACGCCGGCCTGCGATCGGTGCGATCAGGCCGGCTTGTGCCAGCCCGCTACGGAATCGTTCGCGGCGGGCGTCTCTTCCACGAGCGCCGTGAGCTGGCGGCCCGTATCGCGCCATGCGTCGAGGCCGCCGCGCAGCGCGAGCGCATCGGTGAAGCCTGCATCGAGCAGGCGCTTCGCCATCAGCGCGGCCGTCACCTCGTTCGGGCACGAGCAATACACGACGAATTTCTGCGTGAGCGGATAGCGCGCGACCATATCGCCGATCTGGCGCTCGTCGGCGAACTGCGCACCGGGAATCGTGAACGGGTCGAGCTTGCGATGCTCGGGCGAGCGCACGTCGAGCACCACCGGGGCGGTGGCGTCGCGCAGCAGCACGTCGAGCTCGTCGACGCCAATCCGCGCGTTCGCGAGCTGGCGGATCAGCGCACGGCGGCGCATCCACCGCACGGCCGCATAGACCGCGAGCAGCGCGACGATGACCACCAGCACCGCGCGGCCGAGGCGGCTCGCGCCGGCGAACAGCCAGTCGATCTGCCGGTAGAACACGAGGCCGGCGCCCAGCCCGACGATCGTCCACAGCGCGGCGCCGAGCGCGTCGTAGCCGGCGAACGTGCGATAGCGCGTGCCGAGCGCACCGGCCATCGGCACGGACACCAGCGACAACCCCGGAATGAAGCGCGCGACCGCGAGCACGCGCACGCCGTAGCGGCCGAAGAAGCGCTCGGTCTTTTTCACGCAGGTATCGCGCGACAGAGACAGCCGGCAGATCGTTTTCAGCGTCGTGCCGCCGTAACGCCGCCCGGCCACGTACCAGACCGTGTCGCCGATCAGCGCGCCGAGCACCGCCAGCACCACGACCGTCACGAGCTGCGAGCCGATCATCGCCGGATGCATCGCGGACATCGCGCCGAACAGCACGAGCGTCGGCATCGCGGGCACCGGCAGGCCAATGGCCGCCGCGAGCACGTTGGCGAATACGAGAAGCGGCCCGTACTGGGCGACGAGGTCACGGAGCATGACGGCTGGCCGAAAAGGAAACGCGTGGGCGGGAAACGCAGACAGACCGATTATCGGCCTTTTTCAAGACAGCGGCGGGAATGACGCAAAGCGCCTGACGGCGGCAGGGGGATGCGGGTGAGCCGACGCATTGCACGCGGCTCACCGTTCGGAATCAGGAAGGCGTACGGGCGAGCGATGCGGCGCCGTGGTTTTCGCCGGGCAGCTCGGCGCCGTGCGAGCGGATCGCCGCGATCAGTTCGGCCGGCGTGATCTCGTAGCGGACCTCGCGGTGGATGCCCGGCTTGCGTTCGTCGACCTCGATCAGCAGCACGCTCTTGCCGTCGCCCGTGGCTTCGAGCCGGAGCGAGCGCAGTTCGCGGCCGTCGGCCGCGTCGTGTTCGGTGAGCAGGGTCATTGCCCCGGATGAGCCGGTAGTGCGCATCGAACCTATCCTCGTGTCGTGGATGCCGTAGCGGCAAAGATGTCTTTGTTGAATACAGCTTGACGCAGTTTAACGCGAACGGGCCGCGGCACGGAGCATTTTCGTGGGGCTGAAAAGAGGGTTATACCACCGATCCTTCTGAAGTTTGAGCCGCGCCGGGCGGGCGTCTCCGCCGGATCGGGGACCGGCCGAACCGGTACCCGAACGGCGTTCGCGGCCACGCCGGCGTGGGCGGCGACACGCGTCGCGCCGCGCGTCGCCGCGGCGGCGTCAGAAGCGGTCGGCGAGCCCCATCGCCGGGTCGCTCACCGAGTGGCGGCCGGTTTCCACGCGGCCGGCCACGCGGCGCGAGAAGCTCGCGTCGCTGTCGGCGGTCACGATGAAGTCATACCAATGGCCGGTCGAGTCGAGCTTCCAGTGCAGTTCGGACTGGTCGCCGGCATGCACCGTGACGGTCCATGCAGTGCCGGCGCCATGGCCGTTCTCGTTGCCGTGGCCATGACCGTGATCGTCGTGTCCGCCGCGCCCGGACAGCGGCCCGTAGACCTGGTTCGACTTGACCGTGAAGCGGACCGTGCCGCCGCCGTCGTTGCGCAGCCGCAGGTGGAGGTTGCCGCTCGCGCCCGCATAGCCGACGCGCACTTCCGGCTGCGGCGCGCGTGCCCCGGCCACGCGGCTCAGGTCGCCGGTGAAGCGGCGGTGAAAGCCGTTCGGGCCGAGCACCCACAGGTCATATTTACCGCCATCGTCGGCGCGCGCGGCCCAGTCGCCGTGCAGCTTCTTGCCCGGCTCGACGACGTAGCGCCGCGGCAGCCGGTCGAGGTGCAGCTTGTCATAGACGTGGAACACGGCGGCGGCGCGGCCGGTGTTCGCGAACTTGAGCGTGACCGTGCCGGCGCCGGCATCGGTGCGCGCGCTCGCGTGCAGCTCGTACGGCAGCGCGCGCGACGGACGCACGCCGGTGGCCTGCGCGGGCGGCGCGGGTGTGGCGGGCGGCACGATCTTCGGCGCGGTTTGCTGCGCGGCGCTCAGTGCGTCGACCTGGCTTTTCGTCGTTCGGCCCGCGAGCGTCGGCAGCGGCTCGTCGTTCGGCGTGCGGAAATTGAATGCGCTCGTCAGGTCGCCGCACACCGCGCGGCGATACGCGCCGATCTGCGGCTCCGCGACGCCGAAGCGTGTCTCGAGGAAGCGCAGCGTCGACGTATGGTCGAACACCTGCGAATTGACCCAGCCGCCTCGGCTCCACGGCGACACGATCCACATCGGCACGCGCGGGCCCGGCCCGTACGGACGGCCGTCGGCCAGCGGCTGGCTCGACGTGGCCGGCGCGAAGTCGTGGTACTCGGCCGCGACGTCGGCGGCCGACAGCGTATGGCCGCCCGCGAGCGTGCCGTCGGCGTTGCGCGACGGCACGGCCGGCGACGGCATGTGATCGAAGAAGCCGTCGTTCTCGTCGTAGTTGACCAACAGCACGGTCTTGCTCCAGACCTCCGGGTTCGCCGTCAGCGCGTCGAGCACGGCCTGCACGTACCAGCCGCCTTGCGCGGGGCTCGACGGCCCCGGGTGTTCGCTGTACGCGGAAGGCGGAATGATCCACGACACTTCCGGCAGCTTGCCGTTGCGGATGTCGTCGCGAAACGTTTCGAGAAAGCCGTATGGCATCGTGTTGCCGAAGCCCTTCGCGAGCGGGCTCAGCGGATCGTCGATCGCCGGGTCGTAGAACGCGCCGGCCGCCGTCACCGGCTGCGTGATGTCGGTCGCCGCGACGTACGCGGGCCGGCGCGCGGCCGGCATCTGCTCGATCGCCGCGCGCCAGTGGCGGAAGCTCATCATTTCGTTGCAGCCGAAGTTGTCGATCAGGCTCTGGTAGACCTTCCAGTTAACGCCGGCCTGTTGCAGCCGGTCGGCATAGGTCGTCCAGGTCCAGCCCTGGCTCGACGGGCCGATGTCGTTGCCTCCGTTGAACTGGTTGTTCAGCGCGGCGATCTTCACGCGGCTGCCGTCGGCCGGGCTGATGCCGTTCGGGCCGTTGGTGCCGCTCCAGTAGAACAGGCGGTTCGCGATCGTGCCCGTGTGCATCCCGCAGTGGTAGTGGTCGCACAGCGTGAACGCATCGGCGAGCGCGCGCTGGAACGGCACTTCGGCCGCGTCGTAATAGCCCATCGACAGCGGCGTCTTCGCGTCGGGCCAGCGGTTCATCCGGCCGTGATCCCACGCGGCCTGCGCATCGGCCCACGTGTGCGGCGTGCCGCCCGCGCGCTGCGCGTTGCCCTGCCGCGCGTCGAGGTGATACGGCGTCACGGTCGCGGCGGGCGTCCCCTTCGTGTACGCCTGATAGAACACGTCGCGGCCGTTCGGCGACGGCACCGCGAAGCGGTCGCCATAGCCGCGCACGCCCTTGAACGTGCCGAAGTAGCTGTCGAACGCCCGGTTCTCCATCATCAGCAGCACGACGTGCTTGACGTCCTGGATGGTGCCCGTTTCGTGGAAGGCGGGAATGGCGAGCGCGCGGCGGATGCTCGGCGGAAACGCGGACAGCGCAGCGGCGGCGAGGCCGGAACCGGCGGTCTGCTGAAGGAATTTGCGGCGTGACGTCATGGCGTTCGGATCCTGTGAGGGTGGAAGCGTTCGTGAGTGCGTCTGGTGGTGCCCGGGCGTTTTCCCGCCCCGGGGCGAGCGCCGATGCGTGCGCGTTCGGGGCGTCGGCCGCGTGTCGCGGCGCTGCGGGCATCGCACGCGATGCCCGACGCCCGACGTCGCGCGGATGCCGCGGCCTCGTCGCCGCGATCCCGTGCGCCGCGCGCTCGTGATGCGCGGCGCAGGTGTCGGCACACACCGGCCCGGCGCATGCCGGACTGGGGCGGCGCCCAGTCTAGGGAGGCGACATGACGTCGACGTGATGAAGAAATGACATCGCATGCCGCGCACGTGACGTTGCGTATGCAACGATGCGGCGCAGCGCGATGCGAAGTGGAAAGCGGTCGGAAATTACCGATCGCCGCAGGTGTGACCGGTCAGAATTTTCCGGATCTTCTGGGATGGCGGGAACGCGTTTCGTTGCGGATGCAACCTGACGTGCGACCGCGTGACCCCCGTGTTTCAAATGCATGAAATCGGCTAAGCTCGATGCGTTGCTGCGCGCCTGCGCAGCCCGCGCTTTCGGCGCGACTTTTCGGAACCGGCCCACCCATGACCGATATCAGGATCCGGCACAGCGAGACGCACGACGTCGACGCGATCCGGCAAATCGCCGCGCATCCCGCGGTGTACATGAATACGTTGCAGCAGCCGTTTCCGTCGCTCGAAAAATGGCGGAAGCGGCTCGACACCATACGCGAGCACGGCGTGAGCCTCGTCGCCGAAATCGACGGTACGGTGGTTGGCCATCTCGGCCTGCATCCCGAGCCGAATCCGCGCCGGCGCCACGCGGCGGCGCTCGGCATGATGGTCGACGCGGCCCGTCACGGGCGCGGCATCGGCGGCCGGCTGCTCGCGGCCGCGATCGATCTCGCGGAGAACTGGCTGAACGTCACGCGTCTCGAGCTGACCGTGTTCACCGACAACCGCGCGGCGATCGCGCTCTACGAGAAACACGGTTTCCGTATCGAGGGCGAATCGCCGGATTACGCATTGCGCGACGGCGTGCACGCGTCCGTGTATCACATGGCCCGGATCAAGGCGCGGCAATGAAAGGCCGGCCGTCGCGGACGTGACGGCATACGCTGCCGCGCGTCATATCCAATCGAGAATTCGTTCGTTTTCCTTCGGCTGTACCCGTCGTATCGTCGAACGATTTGCCGGTCGCCGCGGCCGGCTTCGCTTTTCCGTATCGATGCATGCGCGGCGCTGCATGTCGGCTGGCCTCATCGTCATCGCTTCACGGCCCTCGTTGCGTGCGCGGCATCGCCCTGAAACCGTCTTTTCAACGGAACCCGCTTCGATGAAAACCGTTCTCCGCAATCTCGCCGCCGCCTGCCTGTTCGTTGCCGCCGGTGCGGCGCTTGCCGCCGCCACGCCCGCGGGCGCCCCGGCGACGAGCGCATCGTCCGGCGGTGCGCATCTGCCGCCCGGCATCACGTGGCAACACGGCGACGTCGATGCCGCGTTCGCGCTCGCGAAGCGCGAGGGCAAGCCGCTGCTGCTGTACTGGGGCGCGGTATGGTGCCCGTCGTGCAACCAGGTGAAGTCGACGATCTTCAGCCAGCAGGCATTCAAGACGCGCTCGTCGTTCTTCGTGCCCGTGTATCTCGACGGCGATACCGAAAGCGCGCAGAAGCTCGGCGAACGTTTCAAGGTGCACGGCTATCCGACGATGATCCTGTTCCGCCCCGACGGCACCGAAGTGACGCGGCTGCCCGGCGAAGCCGATCTCGACCGCTACATGCAGGCGCTGTCGCTCGGGATGACGGCCGCGCACCCGGTGCGGCAGACGCTCGCGACCGCGCTGAAGAACGGCGCGGCGCTGACGCCGGACGAATGGCGCCTGCTGGCCGACTATTCATGGGATACCGACGGCGCGCTGCCGGTGCCGGCCGATCGCGTCGCGGAGACGCTGCAGTCGCTCGCGCAACGCGCGCGAGCGGCCGGTGCGAAAGCCGAATCGGCGCGCTTCGCGCTGAAGTCGGCGGTGGTTGCCGCGTCGGACGACCCGACGCAGGCCGGCGCGCTCGACAAGGCCGCGCTCGCCGATTCGCTGCGCACGGTGCTGCATGATGCGGCGCTGTCGCGGGCCGATTCGGACGTGCTGGTCGCGGCGCCCGCGCGCGTGGTCGCGTATCTCGGCCGCGACGACGCGCAGCGCACGAAGTTGCGCGGCGCGTACGACACGGCGCTCGCGCGCCTGTCGACCGATACCACGCTGTCGTCGATCGACCGGCTGATGGCGCTGCACGGTCGCGTGCTGCTCGCGCGCGGCGACGCGCGCAACGGCGCACCGCTCGCTGCGCCGGCGCTGGCCGACACCGCGCGCAAGCAGATCGCCGCGTCGGAGCAGGGCGCGGCGAACGCATACGAGCGGCAGGCGCTCGTGAGCGAAGGCGCGGACACGCTGACCGACGCGGGGCTGTACGACGAATCGGATGCGTTGCTGAAGGCCGAGTTGCCGCGTTCGTCCACGCCGTATTACTTCATGTCGGGACTGGCCGCGAACGCGAAGGCGCGCGGCGACAAGGCGGCCGCGCTCGACTGGTATCGCAAGGCGTACGACGCGGCGAGCGGGCCGGCGACGAAGCTGCGCTGGGGCGCGACTTATTTCGCGAACGCGGTCGAACTGGCGCCGGACGATTCGGCGCGCATCGAAGGGATTGCGGCCAGCGTGCTCGCGCAGGCCGGCAAGACCCGGGACGCGTTCTACGGCGCGAACCTGCGCGCGCTGACCAAGGTCGTCACGCAGCTGAACCGCTGGCGCGGCAGCGGCGCGTACGATGCGTCGGTTCGGTCGGTCGTCAGGCAGTTCGACGGCGTGTGCGGCAAGCTGCCTGCCGGCGATCCGCAGGCAGCCGCGTGCGCGAAGCTGATTCAGCCCGTGAAGGCGTAACGGGGCGGGGAAGAATCGTCGGGCGGCCTGGACGACGGATTACCGGCCCGACTCCGACGATGCGCCGCGATCGCTGCCGTATCCGGCGTCATGCTCGCGGGCGATCTTCGCTTCGGCGGATACGATGCTGGCCGGGTAGAACCAGTCGCTCGACTGGAAGCCGGCCTGCTTGAGCGCCTTGACCTCGGCATGAACCTGCGCGCGCGTGAGCGGTGGGTTCGACTGGGCCTGTGCGGCGAACGGGGCCGAGACGGCCAGGGCGAGGGCAACGGCTTGGATCAGGCGCTTCATGATCGGGACCTCCACGATTCCGGTGAATCGCAGCGCTTCGTTCGTCGAAGCGCCGTGCGACGTTGAAATCAGTGTAGGCCGCGGCGGGCGCGCGAAAAATGCGATCGCGGCCAACGCAGTGTTTTGCTGCGGGTAACAATGGGTTTGGGGGCGCGGTCGAGTGACGGCCCGGATGCCCGCCGACGTATTGAATCGGCGGGCACGGAAATGAAATCGGACCGGATGCGCATTCCGGAATTCTTTCCGGTGCGCATGCGGTCCGATCTTGAAAGGCGACGGCGTGCGGCGTATGAAGTGCCGCCTGAATGCCGAGGCTTACACGAGCCCGGTCGCGTAGTACACGGCGATCACGAAGAACACCGCGAGCGTCTTGATGACGGTGACCGCGAAGATGTCGCGATACGACTCGCGGTGCGTGAGGCCCGTGACCGCGAGCAGCGTGATGACCGCGCCGTTGTGCGGCAGCGTGTCCATGCCGCCGCTCGCCATCGCGACGACCCGGTGCAGCACCTCCATCGGGATGTTGGCGGCCTGCGCGCCCTTGATGAACAGGTCCGACATCGCGGCGAGCGCGATGCTCATGCCGCCGGACGCCGACCCCGTGATGCCCGCGAGCGAGCTGACCGATACGGCCGCGTTGACGAGCGGGTTCGGGATGCTCTTCAGCGCATCGCTGACGACGAGAAAGCCCGGCAGCGCGGCGATCACGCCGCCGAAGCCGTATTCCGACGCGGTGTTCATCGCGGCGAGCAGCGCGCCGGCGACGGCGGCTTTCGAGCCGGCCGCGAAGCGGCCGCTGACGCGCTTGAACGCGGTCAGCACGACCAGCACGATACCGAGCAGCAGCGCGGCTTCGACCGACCAGATCGCGACGACCGTCTTGATCGACGTGGTGATCAGCGCGTGCACGCCCGGCAGCACTTCCGGCGCGACCGTGTACGACGCGGCGCCGTACCACTGCGGGATCAGCTTCGTGAACGCGAAGTTCGACACGCCGACGAGGATCAGCGGCAGGATCGCCAGCGCGGGATGCGGCAGCGCCTTCGCCTCGACGCGCTCCGGCTCGTTGACGAGCGACGTGCCGTAGCCTTCGCCCTTCGCCATCGCGGAACGGCGGCGCCATTCGAGATAGGTGAGGCCGACGACGATGATGAACAGCGAGCCGATCGTGCCGAGCGCGGGCGCGGCCCACGCGGTCGTCTTGAAGAACGTGGTCGGGATGATGTTCTGGATCTGCGGCGTGCCGGGCAGCGAATCCATCGTGAACGAGAACGCGCCGAGCGCGATCGCGCCGGGCATCAGCCGTTTCGGGATGTTGCTCTGGCGATAGAGTTCGGCCGCGAACGGATAGACCGCGAACACCACGACGAATAGCGAGACGCCGCCATAGGTGAGCAGCGCGCACACCGCGACGATCACCGCATTCGCGCGCGAGCGGCCGATGTAGCGGATCGCCGCATGGACGATGGACTCGGAGAACCCGGACAGCTCGATCACCTTGCCGAATACGGCGCCGAGCATGAAGACCGGGAAATACAGTTTGACGAAGCCGACCATCTTCTCCATGAAGATGCCGGAAAAGACGGGTGCGACGGCGGCGGGTTCGGTCAGGAGCACCGCGCCGAGCGCGGCGATCGGCGCGAACAGGATCACGCTGTAGCCGCGATACGCGGCAAACATCAGGAACGCCAGCGCGGCGAGGACGATCACGAAAGACAAGGGAGTCTCCTAAAAGCTTGGAATGGCTTTGGTTGTTGTTCGATCGCGCGATGCGCCGCGGACCAGCTCGGTTCGTGCAGGTTTCGTGCCATCGGCCGGATTGCGCCGCCGGACATGGGTCCGCCGGCGGCCGGCGGGCCCGCGCCGGTCCAGGTCTGACGATTCTTACATAAAACGTCTCCATCCGGAGACGTTTCGGCCATCCGGCCAACCCACGAAATCGTGCAGGGCTTTCCCGGATAACGCATTGCGGCGTGTCTCCAGAGTGAGATAATCCGTCTCGCTCCGGAGATATCCGGTCGACAATATATAGGGAGACGACGACACGATGATGAACGACTGGGCCCGCCTGCCCGTCAACTACGGCGACGTGCTGCGGCGCGCTGCCGAGTCGCTGTTCCGGACCTTCGAGGATTCGAGCGCGGGCACGGTGGTCGTCGATCGCGACGCGCGCGTCGTGTGGATGAACGAGCGTTACGCGGCGCGCTTCGGATTCGCCGATCCGCAGCAGGCCGTCGGCCTCGACTGCGAGGCCGTGATCCCGAACAGCCTGATGCGCGAGGTCGTATCGACCGGCCAGCCGATCCTGCTCGACATCATGGAGACGGGCCGCGAGCCGCTCGTCGTCACGCGCCTGCCGTTGAAGAACGAGGCCGGCGAGACGGTCGGCGCGATCGGCTTCGCGCTGTTCGATCAGTTGAAGACGCTCACGCCGATTTTTTCCCGCTATGCGCAGCTTCAGCAGCAACTGATCGCGACGCAGCGCTCGCTCGCGCAGGCGCGCCGCGCGAAATACACGTTCGCGAGCTTCGTCGGCACGAGCGTCGCGAGCCTCGAGACCAAGCGCCAGGCGCGCCGCGCGGCGCAGGTCGATTCGCCGGTGCTGCTGCTCGGCGAGACGGGCACCGGCAAGGAACTGCTGGCTCACGCGATTCACGCGGCGTCGGCGCGTGCGCTCCAGCCGCTCGTGACCGTCAACGTCGCCGCGATTCCCGACACGCTGCTCGAAACCGAATTCTTCGGCGCGGCGCCCGGCGCGTACACCGGCGCCGATCGCAAGGGCCGCGTCGGCAAGTTCGAGCTGGCCGATCGCGGCACGCTGTTTCTCGACGAGATCGGCGACATGCCGCTGCCGTTGCAGGGCAAGCTGCTGCGCGTGCTGCAGGACAAGGAGTTCGAGCCCGTCGGCTCGAACCGGATCGTGCGCGCGGACGTGCGCATCATCGCCGCCACGTCGGCCGACCTGCCGGCGCTCGTGGCGGCCGGGCGTTTCCGCGCGGATCTCTATTACCGGCTGAACGTGCTGACGATCCATGCGCCGCCGTTGCGCGAACGCGCATCCGACATCGCGGCGCTCGTCTACGCGGCGCTCGAGGAACTGGCCGCGCAGCACGGGCGCGCCGCGCACTGCGAGCTGACCGACGATGCGCTGCGGATGCTGTGCGCGTATCCGTGGCCCGGCAACGTGCGCGAGTTGCGCAATACGCTCGAACGCGCGCTGATGCTGTCGGACCGTTCGGTGATCGATGCGCGCGCGCTCGCGCCGTTTCTCGGGCCGGTGCGCATCTCGCCGGACAGCGCGGTGCCGGCGCAGCGGGTTGCGGCGGCGCCGGCCGAGCAGCGCGCGGGCGATGCGTCGACGGCCTCCGGTGCGCCGGTCGCTTCGTATGCCGATGCGCTGGCGGCGTGGGAGCGCCAGTTCCTGACCGATGCGCTGGCGGCCTGTGACGGCAAGGTCATTGAAGCGGCCGCGCGCATCGGCATCGGCCGCGCGACGCTGTACAAGAAACTGGCGGCGCTCGGTATCGAGCGGTAGGTCGATCGGCGACGCCGATGCGGCCCGATGTAACCCATCGAACAGGAGGTCACGATGAAGCGGATCGGCTTCGCCGGGTGGTTGACCATGTTGCTGACGAGCGCCGCGCTCGCGCAGGCCGACAACACCGACGCGCCCGACGCATCTGATGCGCGGCGCAACTGGTACAACGATCCGTTCGTCGCGCTGTCGCAGGACGTGGCCGAATGCCCGTTGCCGCTCGGCCCGTGGATGACGCGCGCTGAGATGACCGACGATGCGCACTACCGCGCCGAACGCGGCACGACCTGCTGGCTCGCCCATCGCTGCACGAAGCCGAACTCGTATATGTATGACGCGTCGATCGCCGATGCGGCGAAGGCCCGCTTCGCCGGCTCCGATCGTCTGCGCGGCACGAGCCTGTGGATCACCGTGCAGCGACGTTTCATCTACGTCGAAGGATGCGCGGACA
>NZ_JBYQCG010000129.1:0-9971 GCF_057837105.1 Burkholderia sp. APQ4-4ca
ACGGACATCCGAAAGCATTCGTTTCGGGTATCGTCCACCTCTCACACCCGCATTCCACATGACCGCACATGAAAACAGTACCGGCCCGGCCGATATCGGCCCCTTCGACGCGATGAGCCGATTTCGCGTGACGTACGACGGGCCCGCGCTCGAATCGTCCGAGATGGACGTGCGCGAACTCGCGCCCGCGCTGCTGGCGTTCGGCGATTTGCTCGACGCGTCGACGCGCGCACTATGCGGCGATCAGGTCCGGCCGCAGGTCAACGTGCGCGGCAGCTTCAAGACCGGCAGCTTCGGCATCGACTTCACACTCGCGACCTCGCTGCTCGGCCGCATGCGCGACATGCTGAGCGGCAACGAAGGCACGGCGCTCGCCAATGCGGTCACGATCCTGACCGCCCTCGGCATCGCAGCACCCAAGGCGAGGAAAGGGCTTTTCGCCGTCCTCAAATGGCTGCGCGGGCGCGAGATCACGCACGTGCGGATGCAGGGCCGCACCGCGGTGCTGGACGTCGATGGCGACACACTCGAAATCGACCTGCCCGTGCTCACGCTGCTACGCGACGTCCGCGTTCGCCGTGCAACCGCGCAAGTGCTCGCGCCGCTCGCGCGCGAAGGCATCGAGATTTTTGCGGTCGGTACCGATACCGAGGTGTACGAGATGGTCGCCCGCAACGAGATCGCATGGTTTCATGCGCCGGAGCCAACCGATGCGCTCCTGCTCGATGAGCATCGCAAGATGGCGTTCTCGATCGTGTCGCTCGCGTTCAAGGACGACAACAAGTGGCGGCTGCACGACGGAACGGCGACGATTCACGCGACGATCACCGATGCCGGCTTCCTGTCGCGCGTGAACAACAGCCAGATTAGTTTCAGCAAGGGAGACCTCCTCTTGTGCAATGTCCGTGTGCAGCAGTGGCAAACTTCGGACGGCGCAAAAACCGAGTATGAGGTCACGGATGTCCTCGAACATCGCGCGGCTGGCCTGCAGATTCAGTTGCCGGGCCTGTGATCCACGTCGCAGCCTCGCGCCCGACACAACCGCTCACTACTCATGAAACCCGCGATCCATCTGCGTGCCGCGTCTCAGGAAGACCTCTCCTTCCTGCTGACGCTCCGTCGACTGACGATGACCGAGCACCTGCAGCGCGTCGGCGCGCCGATCGACGATGAAGCGCACGACCGGCGCATCCGCGCGCACTTCGACGACGCGATGATCGTCTGCGAAGGCACCGCGGCCATCGGCCTGCTGAAGGTGACGCGCGCCGCAGGCGAATGGCACGTCCACCAGATCCAGATCCTCCCCGCGCACCAGGGCCGCGGCATCGGCGAGGCCGTGCTGAACGCGTTGCTGACCGACGCGGCACGCGCGCACGTGCCGGTGTCGCTCAGCGTGCTGCACGGCAATCCGGCGCGGCGGCTCTACGAACGGCTCGGCTTCCGCGTCGCGTCGGAAACCGACACCAGCGTGAACATGATCTGGCGCGCGTGACGCGCGGCGATTCGACGCTTTCGCATTACTGCGTGATCTTCGCGTCCTTCAGCAGATTGCCGATCATCTGCGCGCTCGCCTTCTCGGTCGCGATCGCCTGCAACTGCTGCTGAAGCGTCGGCTTCGCGGTTTCGAAACCCGGCACCTGCGTCGGCCGCTTCGCATCCAGCTTCACGATCGCCCGCACGCCGTCGACCGGAATCGAATCCTTCGTCACCGCGCCGACCGGCAGTTTCTCGAGCGCCTGCGCGACCGGCAGCGGCAACCCGGCCGTCTTGCCTTCCGCGGCCGGCGTGTTGAAGCTCACCCACGGCAGCTCGCCGCCGGTATCGCGGCTCGGCGCCAGGCTGTACTGGCGCGCCAGCCCGTCGAACGACTTGCCCGCTTTCAGCTCGCTCAGCACGGTCGCCGCCGCGACCGAATCCTTGACGACGATCACGCGCGGCTTGTACTCGTTCTTGCCAAGCGACGCGACGAGTTCGTCGTAGCGCGCCTTGACCTGCTCGTCGGTGACCGGCTCCGGCTTCACGTTGTCGCGCAAGTACAGCTGCACCTCGGCCGTCGCCTTCGCCTGCTGCATCGCCGCCTTGACCTCGGGCTTGTCCGCGTAGTTGGCCTTCTCGGCCGCCTGCTGCACCAGCACGCGCGTGATCAGCTGATTCTTGATCGCCTGCCGGATCTGCGGCGAATCGGGTTGCCCGGACGCGCGCAGCAGCGTATCGACGTCGGCCTGCGTGATCGGCGTGCCGTTGACGGTCGCGACGGTCGCGGCCGTCTGCGCGTGAACAGCGCCGCTCAGTGCGCCGGCCAGCGCGACGATCGTCAACAGGCGGTTCGGTGTCGTTTTCATCTTCATCGTTGGGTCGCTTCGAGCATAAGAAACGCGGCTGGGGGCAGCCGCGCCCGTTCATCGTGCACGCCCGCATACCGTCTGCGGGAGCCGCCGCCATTGTGCACGGAACCGCATTTCCACGTCGGGAGGTTCGGAAACGTGCCCGGCATGGCGCGTGCCCGCACGGTGCGCGCGGTTCATTGCATGCGCGTTGCGCAACAATCCCGCGGAAACGCATCGATTGCGCTCACGATTGCTTTCACGACTTCGCGAGTACGGCCGCTGCCCGTGGCGGCCGAACGTTCAAACCGTCAGGGCGTCCACCGGTACACGGTGATGCTGTTCCCCTTCACGTTGTTCTTCACCACCACGTACTCGCCGTTCGAGCGACGGTACGCGCGAATGCTGTACATCGCATCGATCGCGCTGCTGGTATCGACGGTCGCGGGGCTCGCGTTGACGAGCGTCGTGTCGAGATTGCCGGTGGTGAGGTTGAACGCGTCGACGTTCGGCCACAGCGGCCCGCTGCTGCTGAACCAGTAGCCGACGAACAGGTGGTTGCCCGCCGCGTCGATCGATTTCGCGCCGCTGTGCGGCAGCGTGATCACCGGGTCCGGCTTCGTCGTATTGCCCGCGCGCCAGCCGTGATACACCTCGATGCGCGTGCCGATCGACGTCCAGTCGTTGCTGCCGAGCGCGCCCTGCGCGAGCACCATCGTGTCGCTGTCCGCGAGATAGACGATGCGCGTGAGCGGCTGGATGCTGGCCGGAATGCGGGTCGCGACGCCTGCCCCCCACGACGGCTTGCCGTTCGCGTCGAAGCCGGTCAGCGGGTAATGCGTGATCGCGCCGGTCTTGTCGAGCCCAGCCCATATGCCGCCCTGGCTGTCGACGCTGAAGCCGCCCGTCACGCGCTGCGTCGTGTTGAACGCGGGGCCCGGAAGCGAGCCGTCCGGGATCGCGATGTAGCCGTTCGCCGCATTGAAATGATAGAAGTAGAAAACCGGCGGATTCTGGCCGGCCGCGACGAGAATCCGGTTCGCGCCGACCGACGTGAGCAACCCGAAGTGTTCGTCACGCTGCGTGTCGCTCATGTTGATGCGCGGGTCCGACGGATACGTGAATGGATCGACGGTGTTGGCGACGAACTTGCCGCCCGCGCTGCCGCTGTAGATGTGCGTGCCGCCGTAGAACATTGCGCCGTCCGTGACCGGGTCCGGCGCGGCGATGCCTTCGAAGTTCAGCGACTGCAGCGTCCAGCGCAGGTTGCCGCTGCTGCCGTACGCATGAATGTCGGTCGCGCCGTTGCGGCCGAGATCCCAGCTGCCGCCCCACGGATTGTTGAGCACATAGAGGTTGCCGCCGGTGTCCTTGCCGATCCCGACGATGCGCGTGAAGCGTTGCGCGCCGACCTGCCCCTTGATGCCCGTCGTCGTGTCGAGATAGCCGCCCCGCACGCCGAACGTGCCGGCCAGCGCGGGCCGGCCCGAAATCGAATAACGCTTGATGTTCTGGTCGGGGCCTTCGTCGCCCACCAGCAGTTGCCCGGCCGCCGTATCGACATACAGCGCCGACGGGTGCGAACCGGCCGGCATCCGGATCGTGTTCAGCAACGCGCCGGCCGGGCTGAACCCGACGATCGAGCCGGCACTCTTCTGCGCGACCCACACGTTGCCCGCGCCGTCCACCGCGAGCGCGCCCGGCGCCGACACGGCGATGTCCCGCTGCCACACGCCATCGGTCGTGAACACGCGCACGCGATTACCGTAGAAGTCGCTCGCATAAAGCAGCGAGCCGGCCGTCGCGAGCCCGGTGACGACGTCGATGCGCGGCTGGTTGGTCGCCGCGCTGATCTGGATCACGAGGTCGCGATACTTCGTCGCGCGGTTGTAGCGCCCCACCGCGCCGCTACCGTACGTCTTGCCCGGCTGCAGCGCGACGAACAGCGACGTTGCATTGCCGCTGATCGCGCTGCCCTGGAATTCCGCATGCGCGCCGATCGAGCCGAGGCTCTTGCCGTTCTGGTAGATCGCGACGCCGCCTTCATCCTCGTCCCACATCGACGCCGTGTAGATCACGCCTTCGGGCGCGACCCACATCGCGCGCGCGACGTTGCCGACGTGCGCCGCGAGCGTGCCGTACGTGTTCGCGATCCAGTCGGTGGTGTTGGCTGCGTGAGCGGCCGGCGCGAGCGCGGCGATCGCCGCGGCGACGACCGCAGCCTGGATGCGTTTTCTGGCGACCATGACGGAGGCTCTCCTGAATCGGGTAGTCGTTCACACGAGGGATCGGCCGGCCAGATGGCGTGAAGTCCGCGAGATGTAAATTCTTCCCCGAATCATCCGGCGCGGTCGGTATGACGTACGGCATGCGCTCACTGATGCGCAGGGCGAGAATAGCGTTATATAAATCGAAAAAAATTGCGGATCGCCCACGCTTGCCGCGAGTGCGACCGTGCGTCAGTGAATGGTCACTTCCGCGCCGGATCGGGAATCGGGAGAATCCGGCTGCTGCCTGTGGAAATATCGCCGTCAATTCGACGTCGATCAATGGAAACGGCGAATGCCATTTCTGAAACATCGGGAAAAACCACTGCGCCAAACAAATCGCCGGCCGGAATCCGTATCGAATCCGGGCCGGCGAATAGCATTTGCCGCGGTCAGGCAATGCGGTGTTGCGCCGCCGCATTGCCGCATATCATGCCGACGTTTCGCGCACCTTCACTTCGGCTACCTGCGCGCCGCCGTCCGAATCGTCGTCGTCGCGGGGCGCGTCGAGTTGCCCTTCCCACTTCGCGACCACGGCCGCCGCGATCGAGTTGCCGACCGCGTTGGTGGCCGAGCGCCCCATGTCGAGGAACATGTCGACGCCCATGATCAGCAGCAACCCGGCTTCCGGCAAATTGAACTGGTTGAGCGTCGCCGCGATCACGACCAGCGACGCGCGCGGTACGCCCGCCATCCCCTTCGACGTCACCATCAGCATCAGCAGCATCGTGATCTGCGTGCCGAGCGGCAGATGGATCCCGTACACCTGCGCGATGAACAGCACCGCGAACGTGCAGTACATCATCGAGCCGTCGAGATTGAACGAATAGCCGATCGGCAGCACGAAGCTCGAGATCTTGCGGTTCACGCCGAAGCGGTCGAGCGCGTCCAGCAGCTTCGGATAAGCGGCCTCGGAGCTGGCCGTCGCGAACGACAGCAGGAACGGCTCGCGGATCAGCCGGAGCAGCGTGAACGCGCGCTTGCCGAGGAACGTCACGCCGGCGAGCGTCAGCACGGCCCACAGCAGCGCGAGCGCCAGATAGAAGCTCGCCATGAACTTCGCGAACGTGAGCAGGATGCCGAGCCCTTCGGTCGTGATCGTCGACGCCAGCGCCGCGAACACCGCGACCGGCGCGAACCCCATCACCGCGCCCGTCACCTTCAGCATCACCTGCGCGAGATCGTCGATCACGCCGGTCAGGCGCTTGCCCGGTTCGCCGAGCGCGGACAGCGCGGTGCCGAAGAAGATCGAGAACACGACGATCTGCAGGATTTCGTTGTTCGCCATTGCCTCGGCGATCGACTTCGGCACCAGGTGCACGACAAAATCCTTCAGCGTGAACGCACCGGTCTTCAGGTTGAGCGCCGCATCGGACGGCGGCAGCGGCAGGCTCAGGTGGCTGCCCGGCTGCAGGATCGTCGCGGTCAATAGGCCGAGCAGCAGCGACGTGAACGATGCGATGAAGAACCAGCCGAACGCCTTGACGCCCACGCGGCCCACCGCGCCGCCGTCGCCCATCTGCGCGATGCCGACGGTCAGCGTCGCGAACACCAGCGGCGCGATGATCATCTTGATCAGACGCAGGAACACGTCGGACAGCAGCGACACGTAGCCGGCGACTTCCTTCGCCATCTTCGGGTCGGGCAACGCGCTGTGGCAGGCGTAACCCACGGCGATACCAAGCATCATCGCGACAACGATGTACTTGGTAATGTTGTGCTTCTTCTTCATTAGTGATCCAAATTACAAGGCGTATGTTGCTAACGGCGGGCCAATCATTCACGTCCGGCTGAGAATCGAAACCTGTGTCTCCATGCGGACGACTTGTCCGCTTCAAGCAGTCGCCAGGGTGGACAAGGGGGGGCATTCTAACGCAAATGGTGCACCGGCTTTCAAATCTGAAAGCCCCGCGCGTTGATTTGCGTCCTGATGTCGTCGGGAAAGCGGCGGTGTCGCGGCCCGGCCCGCTTCCCGTGCGGCCGGATGCCGGGGAATGTCGGCGGATCCGGTAGGGAGCGGCTTGCCCGGAAAGGCGCGGCGAGCGGACGAATGCGTCAACGCGGCGCGCGCCGGCCGGGGCCGGCGTCAGGCATCCCGGTCAGTTCACCGGCCGCGATGTCGGCAGCCAACGCCGCCCGTCCTTGCCGAGGATGCGGTTGAAGACCGACGTATCACGCTCGACCTCGACCGCAATGATCGCGTCGATCATCTCGCGCTTGTCGGCGAAATACCGAAACACCGCGCCCGCGCTCATGTCGGCCGCCGCACGGGGTGGGGGCCGTGAGGCTGTGGTTCAAGTGCTTGAAAGGGTGCGTTGGGGCGGGCTGAAGGACTCGGTGAAGACCGTGTCGATCAGATCGGACCAGGCCAGGCTCACGAACGAGAAGCCCGTGCCGCCCGCCCAGCCGGCCACGCGAGACGCGGGCGCGCCTGCTGGATGCCGCCTTTGTACTCATGGCGCAAAAGGGGATGGAAGGCGTCGCGATCAATGAAATTACGGAAGCCGCGGACGTGGACCCTATGCCGGCAGCGCAGCGCGGGGCATGCAGGCTCATGACCTCACCGACGGCGGGCACCGGCGGAAGCCTCTTTGATTGTTCGACGCTCATTGGACGTTCGCGCTCGTCGGCCCGTTGTGGGCGCTCGGAGAAGATGCCTCGGGCCGCCTTGACGAAGCAGGGAAAACATCCGGAATCAATCCATCTGCCCGACCGCCGCCGCCGCCCCCTGCGCAAGCCGTCTTTTGACGCCCACGAACGCCAGACCGGCCACCGCGATGGAGCCACCATAGAACAGCAGCGCCGTCACGTCCGTGCCGAGCCGGGAGAACACGAACCCGACCGCCAGCATGCCCAATCCGAGGCCGGTGCGCTCGGCGACGTACGAGATACCGATCACGCGATCGCGTGACGCGGCGGGCGTCGACTGCAGGAGCGAATAGTAGATCGTCTCCGTGGCGGCGTCGAAAATGCCCGCCAGCAAGACGAAGCCCAACATGCCCGGCATGCCACGCACCTCGAAGACGCCGAGGAAGCACGCGAAGGTCAAGATCAGCAACACGATGAAATACGGCTCGAGCGGCTGGTGACGCGATTCGAGACGCTCCAGCAAGTGCGGCGTCACTGCCGCGGAAACGAGCCGTCCGACGCCCCACACAGCCATCAGCCAGCCATACAGAAACGCGGGCTGATTCGGATCGAACAGCTGCGACCTGATCGGGAAGCCGACATTGTGCGTACCGGAGCCGAACGCTTCGACGAAGCGCGCGCCGATCACGAGCATCACGATGACCGACAGATAACGCGCCGCGCGCGGCAGTGCGCCGGCCTCGGCCGCAGCGTGCGTCTCCTCGGCCGGTCGATGCCGGCGCGGCATGTTGCCCACCAGCATCAGAAATGCGATGGCGGAGATCGCGAACGTGATCGAATCGATCAGGAATACGCTCTTGTAGGCCAGGTACTGCGTGATCACCGATGCGAGCAGGCTGCCGCCGACCACCGACACCCCATCGGTCGCACTGAGGATCGCATTGAAACGATGCCGGCCCTCCTGCCCGACCATTTCCGGAACCTCGGACATGATGGACACCCGATAGATCCCCTGAAAAAGGCCGATGAAGAACGGCACGAAATAGATGAGCGACGCGTCGGCGGCACGCGACGACGTGGCCAGCACGCCGATCGCCAGTGCACTGCCCGCTTCCGCGGCGAAGATCAGGGTACGGCGGGAGAACCGGCTCAGCCGCGGCACCGCGGCGCCGCCCGCGACCGCGCCCAGCAGGCGCGACGCCATCGTCAAGCCGAGCAGCGCGGCGGAGCCCGTGACCTCGAGCGCGTAGGTCGCCAGAACGATGCTGATCATCGTCGAACTGATGTCGGAGATCGTCTTGAACGACAACCAGACGTACAACTGCGCCAACGAAGACGAAGCGCGTTTTTCTAGAACCAGCTCGGATTTCATGGCAGCTCATCTCGCCGAGGAAAAGGAAATCAGCAACATGTCCCGGAACGCGAGTTCGTCAGGGTTGGCTTGCTGAACGGCATTGGCACTGTGGTACAGCACGGCGTCGTTCACGACCACGGTATCGAGGAAATCCGTCAGCGGCCGTGCGAACAATGGAACAGTGGAAACTTTCGACGCATGGATCTCCGATACGACCGGCCGGATATTGTGACTGTCGATGAAATGCATGAAGACCCATTCCAATCCGTCCTGGTGAATCCCCGATGTGGTCGGACTGACCTCACCTTGTTCCGCAATGATCCGGAACAAATGTACATCGATCTTGTACTCCCGCCCCGCAACCAGCCGCTCCCCGAGGACGGCGATGTCGACGTCCAGCAACTGGCGGAGAATCGCACTTTCTATGAAGGAGTCCTCGGCATAGGTCAAGCGATTGACGCCCGGAACGTAGTCCACATCGTAGGTCGCGGTCGGCTCGAAATTCGTGTTCCGGTCAATTTTCAACGGTTGGCCCGGCTTGAAGCGATACAGCAGGAAGCGCCGTTCGCGTCGCGTGTAGCGCTTATAGTTCTCGTCGACGACAAGGCGCTCCCAGTGGCGCTTGAACGCAACGACCTCGTCGCCATCGCAGCGGATCACGCCGTGGAAGCGTGGTGCATGGCAATAGCCGTTGCGATTCAACTCGTCAATGACGGTATCGATGGACATCGTGTCTCCCGTGAGTCGGGCCATTCGTTCAGGAAACGATTTCCGGCTCGAGATCGCGAACGATCCGGTCATAGAGATCGATCGCATGATTGCGTCCATTCACTGCCGCCCAGCCCTTCAGCAGATAATTTTCCTCGATGTCCGCCCGGACCTCGCTACCGACCGGGCAGGCGACCTTGCATTCGATGATCGCCGGATCGCCGGCGACGGAATCGAGCCCGCGGATTCCGTTGAATGTTCCGCTCGCCTCTGGAAACAGCGCGAACATCGAGTAATGCTGACGCCCGTCCGCCGCGCGTTCGCAGGCGCTTCGCAGGCGTTCGTGCAGCCCGGAAGCCCGTGTCAGCATCCGCAGATAGAACTCGTACGGGTCGAGGCCCGCGATGTCCTTGAGCGCCGCGTTCACATACAGTCCGCCGAGCCGCGGATTGATCTCGATGACGATCGGGCCGGTCGGCGACAGACGGAACTCGAGGTGCACGATCGCGTTGCGCAGGCCGATCGCTTCGAGACAATCGATCGCATACCGATTGATCTCGGCAATCGCGGGCGCCGGAAAGGACACCGGCGGCGAGATCAACAGGTTTTCCAGCACCGTGCCGCGCTTCTCCGTCAGGATCAGTTTTTCGTTGATCAGCACCGGATAAACCTGATCGTCGACGATCACACATTCGACGCTGCCTTCGACGCCGTCGATGTACTGTTCAA
>NZ_JBYQCG010000130.1:0-36156 GCF_057837105.1 Burkholderia sp. APQ4-4ca
CGCGCAGACGATGAAGTGGACCTTCGACTGGAAACCCGACGACGTGTTCTGGTGCACGGCCGACATCGGCTGGGTCACGGGCCACACGTACATCACCTACGGCCCGCTCGCCTGCGGCGGCACGCAGGTCGTGTTCGAGGGCGTGCCGACCTATCCGGACGCCGGCCGCTTCTGGAAGATGATCGGCGATCACAAGGTCACCGTGTTCTACACCGCGCCGACCGCGATCCGTTCGCTGATCAAGGCCGCCGAAGCCGACGACAAGGTGCACCCGAAGAGTTATGACCTGTCGAGCCTGCGCATCATCGGCACGGTCGGCGAACCGATCAATCCGGAAGCGTGGATGTGGTACCACAAGCACGTCGGCCACGAACGCTGCCCGATCGTCGACACGTGGTGGCAGACCGAAACCGGCGGCCACATGATCACGCCGCTGCCGGGCGCGACGCCGACCGTGCCGGGTTCCTGCACGCTGCCGCTGCCGGGCATCATGGCCGCGGTGGTCGACGAGACCGGCCAGGACGTGCCGAACGGGCAAGGCGGGATTCTCGTCGTCAAGCGTCCGTGGCCCGCGATGATCCGCACCATTTGGGGCGATCCGGAGCGCTTCAAGAAGAGTTACTACCCGGAAGAACTCGGCGGCATGCTGTATCTGGCCGGCGACGGCACGGTGCGCGACAAGGAGACCGGCTACTTCACGATCATGGGCCGGATCGACGACGTGCTGAACGTGTCGGGCCACCGGCTCGGCACGATGGAGATCGAATCGGCGCTGGTGTCGCACGAGCTGGTGGCCGAAGCGGCGGTGGTGGGCCGTCCGGACGACACGACGGGCGAGGCGGTCGTGGCGTTCGTGGTGCTGAAGCGCGCGCGCCCGGAAGGCGACGAAGCGGCGGCGCTCGCGAAGACGCTGCGCGACTGGGTCGGCAAGCAGATCGGGCCGATCGCGAAGCCGAAGGACATCCGCTTCGGCGACAACCTGCCGAAGACGCGCTCGGGCAAGATCATGCGGCGCCTGCTGCGCTCGCTCGCGAAGGGCGAGGCGATCACGCAGGATACGTCCACGCTCGAGAATCCGGCCATCCTCGAGCAGCTCACCGAAGTGCGCTGAACGTCTGCCGGTTGCGCATTACGCGCACGGGCCCCTGCGCGGCAATCCCGATTGCCCGCGCAGGGGCTTTTTGCTACATAACGGCATGACCGTTCCGACCCGTTCGGCGCCTGCCGCGCCACCCCCCGTTCCCGCGCCGCTCGCGCGTGCGCACGCACGCTACTGGCGCTTCAACGTCGCGCTGATCGCGGTGCTGATGGTGATCGGCTTCTCGGTGTCGTTCATCGTGCCGTTCTTCGGGCCCGCGCTCGCCGGCGTGCGCTTCGCCGGCTTCAGCCTGCCGTTCTATGTCGGCGCGCAGGGTGCGATTCTCGTGTACCTCGTGCTGATCGCCGTCTACATCGGGTTGATGCAACGCGCGGATCGCACGCTGCGCCGCGCGTACGACGAGCATGCGGCACGCGCCGACCATGCGAACGGCGGGCGCTGATTCATGCTGACGCATCGACTGATACGCGCGTACGCGCTCTATACGCTCGGATTTCTCGGGTTCGTGCTGCTGATGTGGCGGATCGAGCGCGCGACGGGCTCGGGCGTGTGGATCGGCTACGTGTTCCTGTTCGTGCCGATCGCCGTGTATGCGGTGATCGGGTTGTTGTCGCGCACGTCCGATCTGGTCGAGTACTACGTGGCGGGGCGGCGCGTGCCGTCCGCGTTCAACGGGATGGCGACGGCGGCCGACTGGCTGTCGGCCGCATCGTTCATCGGCCTGGCCGGCTCGCTCTATGCCACCGGTTACGACGCGCTCGCCTACATGATGGGCTGGACGGGCGGGTTCTGCCTCGTTGCGTTCCTGCTCGCGCCGTATGTGCGCAAGCTCGCGCGCTACACGATTCCCGATTTTCTCGGCACGCGCTTTTCGAGCACGGCCGTGCGCGCGCTTGCAGCCGGCGCGGCGATCCTGTGTTCGTTCGTGTACCTGGTCGCGCAGATCCAGGGAATCGGCCTGATCGCGACGCGCTTCATCGGCGTCGATTTCGCGATCGGCATCTTCTGCGGGCTGGCGGGCATTCTCGTGTGCTCTTTTCTCGGCGGAATGCGGGCGGTCACATGGACCCAGGTCGCGCAGTACATCATCCTGATCAGCGCGATCCTGATCCCGGTGTCGCTGATCGCGATGAAGAACGGGCTCGGCCCCGTGCCGCAGTTCAATTACGGCAAGCTGATGGAGCGTGTCGCGGCGCGCGAGGCGCAGGTGCGCGACGCGCGCGACGAGCAGCAGGTGCGCGATGCGTACCGCCGGCAGGCCGCGGACATCCAGACGCGGCTCGACCGGTTGCCGGCGTCCTATGCGGATGCGCGCCGGCATCTCGTCGACCAGCTTGCGGACCTGCGGCGCCACAACGGGCCGCTGCGCGAGATCAGCCAGCGCGAGCGCGAGCTGGCCGATTTTCCGCGTGACCCGGCGGCGGCGCGCGTGGCGTGGACACAGGCGCGTGACGACCTGCTCGCGCGTGCCGAGCCGCCGGTGCCGATGCACGAGCCGTTTCCGGCCGCGAGCGAAGACGAGCGCAAGCCGCGCGAGCGGAACTTCCTCGCGCTGCTGCTGTGCCTGTCGCTCGGCACCGCGAGCCTGCCGCACATCCTGACGCGCTACAACACGACCACGTCGGTCGCGTCGGCGCGGCGGTCGGTCGGCTGGACGCTGTTCTTCATCGCGCTGTTCTACCTGAGCGTGCCGGTGCTCGCGGCGCTGATCAAGTACGAGATTCTCGCGAATCTCGTCGGGCGGCCGTTCGCCGAATTGCCGGCGTGGGTCACGCAATGGCATCACTTCGAACCCGACCTGATCAGCGTCGTGGAGGTGATTCGCGACGGCATCGTGCACTGGTCGGAAATCCAGATGCAGCCGGACATGGTCGTGCTGGCCGCGCCGGAGATCGCCGGGCTGCCGTACGTGGTGTCGGGGCTCATCGCGGCCGGTGCGCTGGCCGCGGCGCTGTCGACCGCGGACGGGCTGTTGCTGACGATCGCGAACGCACTGTCGCACGACGTCTATTACTGCATGGTCGCGCCCGATGCGTCGAGCCAGCGGCGGGTGACGATCTCCAAGGTGCTACTGCTGGGCGTGGCGCTGTTCGCGTCGTATGTCGCGTCGCTCAATACCGGGAAGATCCTGTTTCTCGTCGGCGCCGCGTTTTCGCTGGCGGCGTCGAGCTTCTTTCCGGTGCTGGTGCTGGGCGTGTTCTGGAAGCGCACGACGACGCGTGGCGCGATTGCCGGGATGGTGACGGGCTTGGCGGTGTGCGTGTATTACATCGTGTCGACTTATCCGTTCTTCACGCAACTGACCGGGTTCGCCGGGCGCACGTGGTTCGGGATCGAGCCGATCAGTTCGGGCGTGTTCGGCGTGCCGGCGGGGTTCGCAGTGGCGATCGTGGTGAGTCTGTGTGATAAGCGGCCGGATGAGTATACGCGGGCGTTGGTGGATTACATTCGGCATCCGTGAGGGGGGACGCGGAGCAGGGCGTGTCGACGTTCCAAAATGGAAAGCCCCCTGATTTCTCGGGGAAATCAGGGGGCTGCATTGATTCTGGCGGAGAGAGGGGGATTCGAACCCCCGATAGGCGATTAACCTATACACGCTTTCCAGGCGTGCGACTTAAACCACTCATCCATCTCTCCGGAAGAACGAGAGTATAGCAAACTCTGGTGGCGGCCCGCCACTCCCTTGCGCGCCGATAGAAGAGGGATGCTTCAACGAAGGCTATGACTCCCCGTCGGCTGGGCGCGATGCCGACAAGAAGGACAAGCGGGATGACGATCCCTACGACAACTTCGACGCGAAGTCGAAAAAATTCGAGACCGAGGCTGATGCGCTGAAAGCGCAGCGTGACGCTGAATCCGAGGCCGCTCAGCGGTATGAGGATTATTCGATTCTTCGCATGGAAGCGAGACGGTCGAAGAATCGCGAATGGGTGGACAAGGATGGGCGGGTGGTCGGAGAGGACGATCCGACAACTGCATCGGCTGACTACACCAAATGGAGGAACCAGCAGGTCTTCGACAGGAGATCGGCAATCCGTCGGCAAAAGACCTGTGGAGCCACGACACGCCGCCCGATGTGCACGTGACGTCGGGCCAGGGAAATGCCGGCTTCACGTCGCTGAACGCCGCTCTGGATTACTTGGCCGCGCATCCGACAAAAGCGTATGGGTGATGAGCTGGGACGCGCCAAGCTTTCCCCCGCAGGACGAACAGCTCAACGAGAACATGGTGGTGTTGTTCCTCGCCGGCCCGAATCTGAAGACCGAGCGGGAACCGCTGGCATGGATCGGCAAGGCGGCGCAAGGCAGTGCCCAGGATTTCGACGCGAAGCAGGGCAGCCGCCGCGGGGGGCCGGCATGGAATTCGACGATCGATGCGGCGGCAGGCAATGCGTGCGTCACGGTCTCGTCGCTGAACTACGTTATCCACGACGCGGGCAAGGGCAGCGTGGCCGCGTCGGCAAGGGCTGCGTCGCTTTCGCAAGGGCTCGCGGCAGCCGTGCCGGAAAGCGACCTCCGCGACGCGACCTTCAACACGTCGGCACTGCTCGGTGACATGGGTGCCGGCGCGGCGTTGACCGATGTGGCGCTCGCGATCGGCCGTGCAAATCACCTCGGCGGAAACGTGCTCGTGGCGGGAACGACCGACGCCGAGCGTCCGACGGCCGTGGTGGTGGTCGCGCCGTCGAAGCTGAGGCCGATCGATCCCGGCAAGGACTGGTTCCGCGCACGCGGGGAGAACAACGCGTACTTGCCGTGGTGGGGCCGCCGTCACGACGCGCGCCCGGCGTCGCAAGGCTATTCGTACTAGGACGCGACGTAAGGGCCGGCGTTAAGCAATCTGTAACAATCAGCGGAATAGTGGACGCCTGGTTCTTTCAAAATGCTTTCTTTTTTTCGTGGCCGCTGCACACCGGGAAGTTCGGATTCACGCTCCATCAAGGCACTTGTCCTGGCGTTGCCGGAAGTAGTGTTGGAATTCCCGCCGCATATATTACAGATCGTATGGAAAATGAAAGAATTCCCCGGCTTGACGTGCCGCACCGTCGCCATTTATTGTCCGTCTGCCGCCCGTGAGAGAGCACGACGGCCATCGCGCAAGCGCGCCTCGCGCGCACGACAACACGTAGCAAAAAGCAGAAAAGGAAACGTGGTAGCCACATGAAGCCGCTATTCGACGACAACAAATCCGATGCGGTCAGCGATCGTCCTTCCTCGCCGTCTTTGTCGCCCGTCGCCGTGCCAGCCGCCGTCGCCAACGCTGCCAACGTCGTCGTGCCGGCAACTCAGCCGACGGAGCACGCGCGCCTGATCACCGTCGACGAGATCGACCAGCTCGGCGCGACGCAGGGCACGCGGATCGCCGCCTTCTCCCAGCAGATTCTCGCGAGCGTCCGCGCATCGGACGCCGACCAGTTCGGCGACAAGCTCAACGAGCTGATCGCGACCGCGAAGGGGCTCGACCCGCGCGGCGCCGACAAGGGCGGGCTGCTCACGCAGGTCACGCGGCTGTTCCGCTCGACCAAGGAGAAGCTGCTGTCGCAATACGAGTCGGTGAGCAAGCGGATGGACACGCTCGTCGTCGAGCTCGAAAACCATGCGCAGCGCCAGAAGGCCGGCATCGAGGAGCTCGAGCGGATGTACAACGACAACTACGCGCTGCACCAGGAGCTCGCGCAGGCGAAGGCGCACGGCGAAACGGCGCTTGCGACGCTGCGCGCGCATCTGGCGGCCGGCCAGCAGCCGGCGGACGATGCGTTCGCCGCGCAACGCCTGCTCGACGTGAAGCGCAAGATCGACGCGCTCGAAAGCAAGCTCGACGATCTCGACCGCGCGATGCTGATGTCGAAGCAGCTCGCGCCGCAGATCCGGATGGAGCAGGACCAGAAACGCACGCTGACGTCGAAGTTCATGACGATCAAGACGGTGCTGATCCCCGCGTGGACCAACGCGTTCGCGCTCTACCTCGAACAGCTCAGCACGAAGCGCGCGGCGGCGCTCGCGAACGCGACGTACGACGCGGCCGACGAGGCGATCCGCGCGCAAGCCGACCTGAACCGCCAGAACGCTCAGGAAGTCGCGAAGCTCGGCCAGCGCCCGGTGATCTCGACCGACACGTTCGAATACGCGCAGCAGCAGTTGTTCGGCGCGTTCGACGACATCACGCAGATCATCGCCGACGGCCGCCGCCAGCGCGAGCAGGACGCGCCGCGCCTGCGCCAGCTCGAACAGGACCTGATCACCCGATTCGCTCCGAAGCACAACTAAGAGAACTGAGAGAACACCGCATGATTACGCTTGAGAAACGCGCGGCGAAGGTCGCGATCGTCCTCGAAAAACGTCAGATCCTGAAGCCGCCGGTCGTGCGCGTCGGCGCGGCGCTCGACATCTCGGGCTCCGCGAAGCCGCTGTATCAGTCGGGCGTGATCCAGGAGACGCACGACCGGATTCTCGGCATTGCACTGAAGTTCGACGACAACGGCGAAGTTGACACGTGGACCTTCACCGAAGGCTACGACCGCCTGCCGACCGCGACGCCGGACAACTACGGCTCGTACATTTCCGATCACGTGCTCAATGCTCGGATCGAAAAATGGGGCGGCACGCAGTACGCCCCGGTGATGAACGACATCGTCGACTTCTTCTTCCGCGCGCCGGAGCCGAAGCGCGAGGAAAAGCGCGGCTTTCTCAGCCGGCTGTTCGGCGGTGCGGACGACACGCCCGCGCCGGCCGCGTCCGCGCCCGCGAACGGCCATCTGCCGGCATGGGTGCTGTTCGTCACCGACGGCCAGAACCCGAAGAACGACCGCAAGCGCGTGCGTCAACTGCTGGCCGAATCGCAGCACTTCCCGCTGTACTGGTCGCTCGTCGGCGTTGGCGATCCGAGCGAATTCGACTTCCTCGCGGAAGTGGCGGACGAAATGCCGAACGTCGGTTTCCTCCATCTCGAATCGCTCGACCTGAGCGACGAACAGATCTACGAACAACTGATCACGCAGGAATTCTGCGACTGGGTGCGCGCGAAGTAAGCGCGTGCCGCCTGCCCATTTTTCTGAACTCGATTACTCCATCATGTTGAAAGACTTCAAGATCCCGTTGTCGCTCACGGCGCTCGCGCTGATCGCGGCCTATCTCCTCGGCGGCGTGAAGGACATGCTGATCGTCGCGGTCCTGTGCGTGCTCGAAATTTCGCTGTCGCTCGACAACGCGGTCGTCAACGCATCGGTGCTGAAGAACTGGTCGGAGAAGTGGCGCAACCGCTTCATGGTGTTCGGCCTGCCGGTCGCGGTGTTCGGCATGCGGCTCGTGTTTCCGCTGCTGATCGTCGCGGTGATCGGCCACATCGGCCTGTGGGACGCACTGACGCTCGCGGTCGAATCGCCGGACAAGTACGCGGCGGTGCTGACGTCCGCGCATCACGAGGTGTCGGCGTTCGGCGGCGCGTTCCTGCTGATGGTGTTCTTCAAGTTCATGCTCGACACCGAGAAGGACGAGCACTGGATCGGCTTCCTCGAAGGCCCGATGCGCCATCTCGGCCGCATCACCGCGCTGGAAGTGGCGCTGACGCTCGCGATCGTGATCGTCGCGTCGTTCTACGTGCCGGCGACCGAACAGGTGAGCTTCCTGCTCGCGGGCGCGTTCGGCGTGATCGGCTTCGTGATCGCGCACGGCGTGGGCGACCTGGTCGGCGGCGAGGACACGGGCACGCGCGTGGTGCGCGAAGGCGTCGCGGGCTTCATGTATCTGGAAGTGCTCGATTCGTCGTTCAGCTTCGATGGCGTGATCGGCGCGTTCGCGCTGTCGAACAACATCTTCCTGATCGCGCTCGGCCTGGGCGTCGGCGCGGCCTACATCCGGGAAATGACGCTCGTGTTGCTGAAGAAGGGCACGCTCGCGCAGTACCGCTTTCTCGAGCACGGCGCGTTCTGGGCGATCGGCGCGCTCGCGACGATCATGTTCCTCGGCGTGAAGTTCGAGGTGCCCGAAGTCGTCACCGGCCTGATCGGCGCGGCGATGATCGCCGCGGCCGTATGGTCGTCGATCGTCGTGCAGCGCAAGGAAGACCGCGCGGCGGTGGCGAGCAAGTAAGCGCGTCACGCGATACGAACACCATCCACGAAGGGGCCGCCGCGCGCGGCCCGGCATCGCCGCCGGCGCAACGGCGGTTCCAGCAGAAGAGGTTCAGATGATCAATTTGTCGAAAGGCGGTCGCGTCAACCTGTCGAAGGAAGCGCCCGGCACGCAGAAATTCCGCATCGGTCTCGGTTGGGACGCGAACGCGACGGACACGGGCACGGATTTCGATCTCGACGTGTCGGTGTTCCTGTGCAAGTACGACGCGCAGAGCAATCCGAAACTGATCTCGGATCAGCATTTCGTGTTCTACAACAGCGAAGTGCGCACGATGGAGCGCAAGGAAACCTTCATCCAGCCGGGCGACGATTTCCCGAAGCGCGGGATGCCTGCGTCGAAGTGCCTGGGCGTCGTGCATAGCGGCGACAACCGCACGGGCAGCGGCGACGGCGACGACGAAGTGATCTTCATCGACATCACGAAGCTCGCGGCCGACGTCGAGGAAATCTCGGTGGTCGTGACGATCGACCAGGCCGAAGCGCGCCGCCAGAATTTCGGGCAGGTTCGCAACAGCTACATTCAGATCGCCGACGAGGTGTCGGGCGCGGTGATCGCGAAGTACGCGCTCGAGGAAGACTTCTCGATGGAGACGTCGGTGCAGGTCGGCAGCTTCTATCGCCGTGACGGCCACTTCATGTTCAAGGCGGTCGGCGCCGGCTACAACCGCGGCCTCGGCGATTTCGTCCGCGCGTACGGCGGTGCGGTCTGACTGGCGGCAGCCCGGCGTGCGGCACGCTGCCGCGCCGGGCAGGAAGCAGCGATGACGAATCCGTCCGACGAGCCGAAGCGGCTCGAGTTCGATACGACGCCCGAGCGCACGCCCGGGCGTCTTGCGTTCGACGCGCCGGGCGCGCCCGGTGCGTCGCTTGAGCGTGCGTCCGAGCGGCCGGCCCCGCAGGCGCTCGACTTCGGGCCGGCGCCCGCATCCGATCGAGCCGTTCGTGCGGCGCCCGCCGACGCGATCGGCCGCGCGCTGTTCGGCGAATCGAATCACCCGCAGCTCGACGCGTGCTTCCGCGCCGCACAGGCCAGCTTTCCGAATCTCTATCCCGACTACGCGCCGCGCATCGAGCGGCATATCCGGCAACTGGTGCCGCTGAAGCTCGCGACGGTCGCGACGATCGGCGACGGCGCGCTGGAGGCGGCCGGCAATCTCGTCGAAGCCGTCGCGGCGACGACGCGCGAATTCAACGAACTCGGCGCGGCCGACATGATGGCCGGGATGCTCGCGCAGGCGACGCGCAAGGCCGGCATGTTCGAACGCTGGTTCGGCGGGGCGTCGGGCCATGTCGACTATCGCGCGGCGCTCGGCGCGCTCAAGCAGTCGCTCGGGTTTTTCCCGCGCCGCACCGAGGAACTCGCCGCGAAGGTTCGCCATGCGGAGGAAAACCTCGTGGTCGTGCTCGCGGCGCTGAGCGCGGTGTCGGACGTCGTGCGCGCGCCGGACGATGCGGGCGTCGAGCGTACGCTGTTCGACCGTCGCAACATCGTCGGGCAGGCCGTCCAGCAGATCCGGATGCAGCCGGCGCAACTGCGCGGGCTCGACGAGCGCGTGACCGACCTGCTGTCGCGCGCCGATCATTTGATGAACGTCGTGCTGCCGGCGGCGCTGGCCGCGCGGCCGCGCTGAACGAGCGATGCGACCGCACGCGCTTCGGCGCGGCGCGGTCGCGTGCCGGGCGCGACGGTTTCGCGCGGGTAGCCGGGAGTCTGCTATCTTCCCGGGCATCTCAACGCTTTCCCGCCGATTCTTCATGACCGACCGCATCGTCGCCGCCTTCGATTTCGACGGCACCATCACGACCACCGACAGCTTTCGCCATTTCGTCCGCCAGACGGTCGGCACGCCGCATTTCGCGTGGGCCGGGCTGCGTGCGCTGCCGTGGATCGTCGCGATGAAGGCCGGCTGGCTGTCGCGCGGCGACGCGAAGGCGAAGTTCGCGTCGTTCGCGTTCGGGCCGATTCGCCAAGACGTGCTCGATGCGCACGCGCGCCGGTTCGTCGACAGCTATCTGCCGGGCCTCGTGCGTCCGGAGATGCTCGAGCGCATTCGCGAGCATCGCGCGCGCGGGCATGAAGTCGTGCTGGTCAGCGCGTCGCCGTCGCTGTATCTGGAGAAGTGGGCGAAGACGGCCGGCTTCGACGCGGTGCTCGCGACGCGGCTCGCGTTCGAGCGCGGCATCTTCGCCGGGCGGCTCGACGGCGAGAACTGCTGGGGGCCGCAGAAGGTCGTCCGGCTGCGCGGATGGTGGGGCAACCGGCCCCCGAAGCAGTTGTTCGCGTACGGCGACAGCCGCGGCGACAAGGAAATGGCCGAGCTCGCGAACTGGTCGTGGATTCGCGGCCAGGGGCCGATGCCGCCGATCGGCGAGTGACGAAGCGCTGAGGCCGCGCGCCGCGGGCGTTACGCATCGGCCGGCGCGTTGCGCGTACTGCGCGGCGGACGATAGCCGCTCCAGCGATTCGCACGCGCGAACGTGCCGACGTCGTTGAAGCGCACGCCGACTTCGCGCAGCGCCGCGTGCGCGGTGCGCGCAGTCAGTTGGCGGATGTAGAACGGGTCGCGCACCACGAAGTGATGGATCGCGTGCGTGCTGCCGAAGTTGAAGCAGAACAGCTGGAACGGCAGCATCCACCACGGGTTCAGCACCTGCGTCTGCTGGATCACGTTGCGCGAATCGATGTCGCCGAAATAATGCATGTTCGAGCTGACGAAGTTGATGCAGAAGCTGCGCAGGAAGTTCGGCCCGAGCCACACCACCGCGAGGAAATCGACGACGTTCATCGCCCGCTCGACGCCGGCGGGCACGTTCACCGCGACGCCGAACGCATGCAGCGCGAACAGGCCGGCGTGATAGACGATGAACGCGTGCCACAGCGTGTAGTACAGGTGGCCGATCGGCATGTACGACGACACCTGCTCGACGCGCAACTGCAGGCGCTCGGACGGATCCCGCACCGGCTGCGCGGCCACGTACTGCTTCACCTTGCGGCGCATCGCCGCCGGCCGCAGCACGACGGCGAGCATGCCGTCCGCGATCATCAGCAGGCGCTTGACGCCCCAGCGCTCGCCGTTGGTGATGCCGTATTCCTCGAGATCCGATTCGCCGCCCGATACCTTGTGGTGATGCAGGTGCATGCGCCGCCGCGTCCACGGATTGATGGTGCCCGGCCGCGTGAGCCAGCACAGCGCCATCATCAGGTGATATGCCCACGGCGTCTTCTTGAAGTACATCAGGTGGATCAGGTCGTGCTCGAGCTCGTGAATCAGCGATGTGACGAACGCGGCGAGCGGCAGCGCGACGTACCACGCGATCGCGCCGCGCGCATACAGCCATGCGATCGCGAGCATCGCGCTCACCGACACGGCCATTACGGTCGCGCCGACGAGGTTCTGGTTGTCGAGCAGCGGAAAGCGCGCGCGGATCGCGTCGCTCGCGGCGTTGACTTCGCGGCGGACGTACGCGACTTTCTCTGCGTCGTGGCGAAAGGCGGTTCGTGCGGGTTGGCTCATCGAGCGGAATCCAGGCGGAAAGAGGTGGGCGCAATGCCGATGGGACAAGCATAGGCGCGTGCCGGAACGCGGGCGAGGGCCGTCGGTGCCAATGATGGTGTCATTTCGGGCCACGTTGGCCGTCGGGCGGCCGCTCGCGCGGATGTCCGCCCGCTAGAGTGCCGCCGCGGTGTCATTGCGGGCCAGCGACGCTACAATCCGCCGAAACCGCTCCGGAGTCCGCCGCATGGCCTCGTCCGTTCCGGATGCCGCGCGCCAGTTGAACAAGGCGACGGTGTCGTCCGCGTATGCGCTGTTCATGCTGATGCTGGCCGAGGAGCGCGGCATCGACGGCGGCCGCATTCTCGCCGGCTCGGGCGTCGAGCGCGACCGGCTCGCGCAGCCCGATGCGCGCATCACGCCGCTGCAGCAGGCGGCGATCGTGTTCAACCTGCTCGACGCGACCGGCGATCCGTCGATCGCGATCGAGATCGGCCTGCGCAGCAGCCTGACGAAAGCGGGGCTGATCGGCTTCGGCCTGATGAGCTGCGCGACGCTCGGCGAGGCGATCGCGCTCGGCATCCGTTACCTGCCGACGCGCGTGCCGTTTTTCTCGGTGCGGCTCGCGCAGCTCGACGGCATCGTCGACATCGACGTGCTCGAAGCGTTTCCGCTCGGCCGGCTGCGCCAGTTCGCGGTGGAAAATTTTCTGGTCGAGACCGCGATCCTGTTCAATTCGCTGCTGTATCCGACGCCGGGGCGCACGCTGCAGTCGCGTGCCGAACTCCATTTCGAATGGCCCGAGCCGCCGTGGTTCGAGCGCTATCGCGCGCGGCTGCCGCGCTGCCATTTCGATGCGAGCGCGAACCGCATCCGCTGCGACGCCGCGCTGCTCGACGAGCCGATCGGCACCGCGAACGCGCAGACCGCGCAGATGATCGTCCAGCAGTGCGAGGCGGAACTCGCGCGGCTCGGCTATGCGGAGAGCATCGTCGAGCGCGTGCGCAACCTGCTGATCTGCGGCGAGGGCGGCTATCCGTCGGTGGACGACGTCGCGCGCGAGCTGCACGTGTCGGCGCGCACGCTCAAGCGCAAGCTCGCCGGATACGGCGCGACCTATTCGGCGCTGCTCGACGAGATCCGGCTGCGCGATGCGCTGCGGCTGCTCGAAGGCACGCGGCTGCCGGTCGACGAAATCGCGGCGCGCGTCGGCTATACCGACCGCGCCAATTTCACGCGCGCGTTCAAGCGCTGGACGGGCGTGGCGCCGAGCGAGCGGCGCTGAATGCCGCACCCGCACCGGGGTGCCGTTTCTTTCGCAGGCGCCGGATCTTTTTCAGACCTTCAGACGATCGCGATCCAGTTCGCGCCGCGGCCGCCCGGCACGCGCGTGTGCAGCGACAGCGTGCCGTCGTCCGGCGCGATCGCATATACCGCGACGTGTTCCGACTGTTCGCCGCAGGCGACGAGCCAGCGTCCGGACGGATCGATCGCGAACCCGCGCGGCTGGGTCTCGGTGGGTGTTGCGTGGGTGGGCTCGAACGAGCCGTCTTCGTTGCGGCGATAGCCGAGCAACCGGCTCGACGTGCGCTCGCTGACGTACGCGAAGCGCTCGTCGGGCGTCAGGTGCAGATCGGCGGCCCACACCGACGGTTCGGCCGGGGCGGGCGGGCGCGCATGGCCTTGCGCGAGTTCGGCGACGGCCGGATGGCGTGCGCTCACGCGCGGATCGCCGAGCCGGCCGGTGTCGGTGTCGCGGGCGAAGGTCGCGAGCGTTCCCTGGAATTCGCTGACGACGACCAGCGTGCGGCCACCATCCGCGAATCGCAGGTGACGCGGGCCGAAGCCGGCCGGCACGCGTGTTTCGCCATGTTCGACCGCGCGCGCGCCGGCGGCGTCCTCGACGAGCGCGAAGCCGAACACGCGGTCCGAGCCGAGCGAACTGACGTACGCGAAGCGGTTGTCCGGCGACACGATCACCGCATGCGCGTTCGCGATGCCGCCCGCGACTTGCAGCGGCGTGCCGTCGCCGTCGCGCACGCGCGCCGCGTCGTAGAGGCTCAGCGAGCTGCCGCCGTACGACGCGCCGAGCAGCCAGCGGCCGCTGCGGTCGAGCGACAGGTATGCATGGCTCGCATCGATCGCGGTCGTGCCGATGCGCACGAGCGCGCCCGTGGCGGCGACGCGGAACGCGACGATCGTCGGCTGCTCGCCGCGCGTCGCGACGTAGAGCCGCGCGCGGTCGGCCTGCACGGCGATCGGCATCGCGACGTCGGCGGCCGGATAGCGGGCGAGCGGCGCGAGCGTGGCGGCGCCGGCGAGGGAGAACGTGGCGAGGTCGCCGTCGACGGCATTCGAGACGACGACGGTCAGGCGGTCAGTGTTCGGCATGGCGGAGCATCGAGGCGTGCGTGAAGGATTCGTCGGCAGGCTGGCCGCGCGGCGGATCGCTGCGCCGCTGCGTGCGCGCGAACAGCGCGGCGACCGCGGCGACGAGCGATGCGATCGCGAGCGCATACAGCCCGCCCGTGATCGAACCCGTATGTTGCTTCAGATAGCCGAAGGCCGTCGGCGCGACGAAGCCGCCGAGGTTGCCGACCGAGTTGATCAGCGCGATCACGGCCGCGGCCACGCGCGTGTCGAGATAGCCCTGCGGAATCGGCCAGAACAGCGACGATGCGGCCTTGAAGCCGAGCGCGGCGAAGCAGATCGACGCGAACGACCACACCGGATTCGGCGACGTCGACGCGAACAGCCCGCACGCGGCGAGCACGAGCGCGCACGCGAGCCAGCGCTGCGGATGCTTCCACTTCGACGACAGCACCGCGAAGCCGTACATCGCGCCGATCGCGATCATCCACGGAATCGTGTTGTACAGGCCGACCTGGAAATCGGTGAGGCCGCCCATCTTGCGGATGATGGTCGGCAGCCAGAACGTGGCCGCGTAGATCGTCAGCTGGATCGAGAAGTACAGGAAGCAGAACAGCATGATCTGCGGGTCGCGCAGCAGCGTGGTCGCGCGCACCGGCACGTTCGAGCGGACGTCGCGCGCCGCGCGTTCGTCGTCGAGCGCGTTCTGCAGCGCCGTACGTTCTTCGGGCGTGAGCCACGTCGCGTCGCGGATATGCGATTTCAGCAGCAGCCAACTCGCGCCGCACAGCGCAACCGAGAACAGCCCTTCGATCAGAAACATCCATTGCCAGCCCGCGAGGCCGAAGCCGCGGATCGACAGCAGCGCGCCGGTGACGGGCCCGGACAGCACCGATGCGAACGCGGAGCCGCCGAGGAAGATCGCCATCGCCTTGCCGCGTTCCCGCGGCGGCAGCCATTGCGACAGATACAGCACGACGCCGGGGAAGAAGCCGGCCTCGGCGGCGCCGAGCAGGAAGCGCAGCGCGTAGAACGACGTGTCGTTCCACACGAACGCCATCGCGGCCGCGACGATGCCCCACGTCGCCATGATCCGCGCGAGCCAGATGCGCGCGCCGTAGCGCTGCATCAGCAGGTTCGACGGTACTTCGAACAGCGCGTAGCCGACGAAGAACAACCCGGCGCCGAGCCCGTACGCGGCCGCGCCGATGCCGATCGACGCTTCCAGATGGCGATCGACGAAGCCGACGTTTACGCGGTCGATGTAGTTCGCGATGAACATGATCAGCACGAGCGGCAGCACGTGCCACTTCACTTTCGAGACGGCGGACGCGAGCGGGTCGCGGCCGGGCAGGGCGGACGAGGGCGGGTTCAACGGTGTCTGTCTCCGGGCGGGCGATGGCCGGCGGGGCGGCAGCCCGCGTCGGCGTCTGGGGTGGCGGCTTATGTAGTATGTCGTCGTACGACATGGTACGCCGGTGCGCGGGCGATGACGTCGCGGGTTTACCCGGAAATCCTCCCGACTTGCGAGAAATCGGACGAGGGTAAGCGCTCGTTTTCACATCCGATGACTTATGACTCGAAGCGACGTCGCACCGACTGCCAGGCGCGAAGCGGCCCCATCTCGGCGTGAGAACTCGCGATCGAGGCGGCGCGTTCGGGCTTGGTACGTTTGGGAAGCCGGGCGAGAAAACCGACCTCGACGGGGCGGTGCCCGATATCCGCGTGTCTCGGACGACGACGCACAGGCAGGAAGTCGTGGCGCGCGCGAAGCGAGAACAGCGCGATCGTGACGAACGACATGCAGGCGACCCGCAAGCCGTTTGCAGGGCAGCGCCGCTACGCCGTATCGAAGGCGCGCGCGGTTGCGGCAAAATATCGGGCGCGCGGGTGCGGCGTGCACGCCACTCGCGCGAACGGCGGATTTCAGGCGCGGACGATGGAGCAACGGATCATGCAGGACAACCAGTACGCGCGGCATGTCTTCGCGTTCAACGGCGACGCGGACGGCCTGTGCGCGCTTCAGCAACTGCGGCTCGCGGAACGCGTGCACGGTACGCTCGTGACCGGCGTGAAGCGCGACATCAGGCTGCTCGAGCGTATCGACGCGGGCGCGGGCGACCTCGTCACCGTGCTCGACGTGTCGCACGACCAGAATCGCGACGCGTGCGCGCGGCTGCTGCGCGACGGTGCGACGGTCCGTTACTTCGACCATCACTTCGCCGGCGCGCTGCCCGACCATCCGCGCTTCGACGCGCATATCGACCTGGCGGCCGACGTCTGCACGAGCGCGATCGTGAACCGCTATCTCGGCGGCCGGTACGTGCGCTGGGCGATCGTCGCGGCATTCGGGGATGAACTGCCGGCCCTCGGCGACGCGCTGGCGCGCGAGCACGGCGTCGACGAAGCCGAGCGTGGCGTGCTCGCCGAACTCGGGCGCTATCTGAACTACAACGCTTACGGCGAATGCGTCGGCGATCTGCACTTCGATCCGGCGGCGCTCGCGGACGCCATGCTGCCGTGCGCCGAGCCGCTCGATTTCGTGCGCGGGACGGCCGTGTTCGCCGCGTTGCGCGACGGCTACCGCGACGACATGGCGCGTGCATGCGCGCTCGCGCCGCTGCGCGAGGTGCCCGGCGCGACGCTGGTCCGGATGCCCGATCATCCGTGGGCGCGGCGCGCAACCGGCATGCTCGCGAACGAGCGGATGCGCGACGCGCCGCATGCGGCGCTCGCGGTGCTGTCGCCGCGCGCGGGCGGCGGGCTCGTCGTCAGCGTACGCGTGCCCGACGGCCGGCCGATCGGCGCGGACGAGTTCTGCCGCGGCTTCGCCACCGGCGGCGGGCGCAAATGCGCAGGCGGCATCAACCATCTGCCGGAAGCCGAGTTCGATGCGTTCGCCGAGCGCTTCGAGGCCGCGTTCCGGCTCGATTGACACGACGCATCGTTGACGGATCAAGCCGGCTGCACCGGCGGGCACGGTCGCTTGTCGGGCCGTCGTGGCGTGAATCGATGTGTCCGGCGTTGCGTCGGCCATGCGCGGTGCGCGGTATGCACGAGCCGGTCGACGTGCAACACAGTCGGAGCAACATGCGGGGCGCGAGGCCGTCGTCCGGCAGCGCGACCTGCTTTGGATCGAAGCGGATCGTTCGTTCGCGTGCGGCGTCGCGGTGGCGGCCGGCCGTGACGACCGGCGTCGACACCGCGCAGCGCAGCCGCGACAATACGCGTCTCCTTTTGCTTTCATCATCGAGGTGCCTGCCCGTGTCTGCCAAGACGTCCGTTGCTCCCGCGATCGTCTGGTTCCGCGACGATCTGCGCGTGACCGATCAGCCCGCGCTCACGCGCGCGGTCGAATCCGGCCGGCCGCTCGTCTGCGTGTTCGTCGACGATACGGGCGCTGGCGCCGGGCCCGCGCTCGGCGGCGCGGCGCGCTGGTGGCTGCACGGGGCGCTGGCCGGGCTCGACGCGGCGCTCGCGCGGCATGGCGGGCGCCTGCTGCTGCTGCGCGGCGACGCGCAGCGCGAGATCGAGCGCATCGTCGGCGACACGGGCGCGGCGGCCGTGTACTGGAACCGCCGCTATGCGCAGCCGCAGCGCGACGCCGACGCGGCGCTGAAGGCGTCGCTCAAGGCGCGCGGCGTGGCGGTCGAGAGCAGCAACGGCAGCCTGCTGAACGAGCCGTGGGAGGTGTTGACGGGCAGCGGCGGCCCGTATCAGGTCTTCACCGCGTACTGGCGCGCGGCGCGCCGCGATCGCACGGTCGCGGCGCCGTTGCCGGCACCCGAGCGGATCGCGTTTCATTCGTGGCCGAAAGTCGTGCGCGACCGCGCGCTGGCGCTCGACGCACTTGCGTTGCGTCCGCATGCGCCGGACTGGGCCGGCGGCCTGCGCGATGCGTGGCCGGCGCCCGACGAAGCCGGCGCGCACGCGCAGCTCGACACGTTCGTGACGACCTCGCTTGCCGGCTATGCGGACGCGCGCGACCGTCCCGATCGCCCCGCGACGAGCCGGCTGTCGCCGTTCCTGCGCTTCGGCAACGTGTCGCCGCGACAGGTGTGGCAGGCGGTGCAGGGCGCCGCGCACGCAGGCGGCGCGGCATACGCGACGCACGCCGACAAGTTCCTGAGCGAGCTCGGCTGGCGCGAATTCAGCTACACGCTGCTGTATCACTTCCCGGCGCTCGCGACCGACAACTTCCGCGCGCAGTTCGATGCGATGCCGTGGCGCGACGATCCCGCCGCGTTACGTGCGTGGCAGCGCGGGCGAACCGGCTATCCGCTCGTCGATGCGGGCCTGCGCGAGCTGTGGACGACCGGCTGGATGCACAACCGCGTGCGGATGGTCGTCGCGTCGTTCCTGATCAAGCACCTGCTGATCGACTGGCGCGCGGGCGAAGCATGGTTCCGCGACACGCTGGTCGACGCCGATCCCGCGAACAACGCGGCGAGCTGGCAATGGGTGGCCGGCTGCGGCGCCGACGCCGCGCCGTATTTCCGCATCTTCAATCCGGTCGCGCAGGGGCGGAAGTTCGACCCGGACGGCGCGTACGTGCGGCGCTGGGTGCCCGAGCTTGCCGGCCTCGACGATGCGTCGATCCATGCACCGTGGGAAGCGTCGCCGCTGGAACTCGAGGCGGCCGGCGTACGGCTCGGCATCGACTATCCGGCGCCGCTCGTCGAGCACGTGGCCGCGCGCGCCCGAGCGCTCGATGCGCTGGCCGCGTTGCCGAAGCGCCGCTGACCGCACGCGCCGGTTTGCCGCATCAATTGCAGAACGCGACGTGCTCGAGCAGCGCGTATGCGACGCCCGAGTCGAAGTAGGCCGCGCCGCACCACGCGACGAACGCGAGCGTGCCGGCGGCCAGCACCGCGCGGATCACGCCCACGCCGCGCGGCCCGATGCCGGGCGCGCGACGCGCGCGTCGTCGATCGGCAGGTGCAGCAGCGCCGCGAGCACGCCGAGCGCGATCGAACCGATCCACAGCGGCATGTACGAGTGCGTCGCGTCGTACACGATTGCACCGAGCCACACGCCGAAGAAGCTGCCGAGCTGGTGCCCGAAGAACACGAAGCCGAATAGCGTCGCGATGTAGCGCACGCCGAACACCTGCGAGATCACGCCGTTCGTCAGCGGCACCGTGCCGAGCCACGTGAATCCCATCACGGCCGCGAACACGTAGACGCTCGCGGGCGACAGCGGCGCGGCGACGAATGCGGTCATCGCGAACGCGCGCACGAGGTACAGCACCGACAGCACGTACTTGCGCCGCAGCAGCCCGCCGAGATGGCCGCACGCATAGGTGCCGGCCACGTTGGTCAGCGCGATCAGCGCGAGCGCGACGCTCGCGTGGCGCGCAGGCAGCCCGTGGTCGAGCAGGTAAGCGGGCAGGTGCGTCGCGATGAACGCGAGCTGGAAGCCGCACGCGAAGAAGCCCGCATTCAGCAGCCAGAAGCCGCGATGCGCGAACGCCTCGCGCACCGCTTCGCCGATCGACTGGTCGGGGCCGGCGGGGGCGCCCGCCACCTGCGCGGGCCGGTCGCGCAGCAGCCCGGCGAGCGGCGCGAGCAGCGCGGCGACGAGCGCCAGCGCGATGAATGCGTGCCGCCAGCCGATGCCGCCGATCAGTTCCTGCGCGACGGGCACCATGCAGAACTGGCCGAGCCCGCCGATCGCGCCGGCGGCGCCGAGCGCCCAGCCGCGCCGGTCGGGCGGAAACAGGCGGCTCAGCGCGCCGTAGATCGACGCGAATGCGGAGCCCGACAGCGCGACGCCGATCACGAGCCCGGCGCCGACCGTGAACAGGCCGGTCGTGCCCGCATGCGCCATCGTCACGAGCCCGGCCGCGTACAGCAGCATGCCGACGACGATCACGCGCACCGAACCGAAACGGTCGGCGACCATTCCGGTGAACGGCTGCGCGACGCCCCAGATCAGGTTCTGCAGTGCCAGCGCGAGCCCGAACGCCTCGCGCGACCAGCCGTGGTCGAGCGACACGGGCGCGAGGAACAGGCCCTGCACGTGGCGGATGCCGAGCGCGGCGCCCATGATCAGGCCGCCTGCCAGCACGGGCAGCCAGCGGCGCCGGACTTCCTGCTCGATCAGGGTCATGCGTGTCTCCGGATGAAGGCGCGCGGCGAAACGGTCGCGCTCGGTCCGATTAGACGAGCAGGGCGGCCGTCGTTCAAGCGATCATTCGGTCAGGTTGCCATGCGTCAAGGGAATGCGAACGGGCGGTGTCTGCCCGGGCTCACGCGCAACCGCACCGCCGTCGGCTCAGGCCGTCGCCGTATCGTGCGTATGCATTGCCGCATCGCATTCCGCCGCTTCGGCGAGCATCCAGTCGCGCACGTCGGCGACCTCGCGACGCGGGGCCGGATCGTGCTGGAACAGCCAGTAGCCGTACGTTTCCGACAGCGTCCGCGTGTGCGGCCCGAGCACCGCGAGCCGGCCATCGGCGAGCATCGGCGCGACGAGCGCGAGCCGGCCGAGCGCGATGCCCTGGCCGGCAATCGCGGCCTGGATCACCTGGTCGTACTGGTTGAAGCGCAGCACGCCTTTCGGGCGCGCGTCGCCGAGCCCGGCCGCGTGCAGGTGCGCGTGCCACTGCAATTGCGGTTGCGGCGGCCCGTCGAATTCGAGCAGCACGTGACCGGCGATCGCGGCCGCGCTCGTGACCGGCCGCGCGGCGAGCGCGGGATGCGCGACCGGCACGACGATCTCGTCGAACAGGCGCAGCGCGCCGGCCGGTGCGCGCTCGCGCGGGCAATAGCGGATGCCGAGGTCGATGCCCTCGGTGCGCAAATCGAGTACCTTGTCGTTCGCGGCGACGCGCAGATCGATCCCGGGCAACCGTGCCTGCAGCCGCCCGAGCCGCGGCAGCAGCCACAGCGCGGTCACGCCGATGCTGGCGGTGATCGTCACGGGCTGGCGCTCGCGCGCGGCGGCCAGCGACGCGACGGTGTCCTGCAGGCCGTGCAGCGCCGCGTCGGCGACGCGGAACAGCCGCTCGCCTTCCGGCGTGAATGAAATCTTCCGGTAGCCGCGCTGCAGCAACGCGACGCCGAGATGCGCCTCGAGCGCATGGACCTGGCGGCTGACCGCCGACTGCGTGACGCACAGATCCTGCGCGGCGAGCGTGATGCTCATGCGGCGGCCGACGGCGACGAAACCGCGGACGAGATCGAGCGACGGGAGACGGACGAGTGGCGTTGACATGCGCGTGACTCATGCGAACGGAGCAGCAAGATTGGTTGAGAACGCGGCACGCGTCAAGTTCAATGGAGGCGGGTTGATCGCGGAGGAGGGGGCTGAGTATGTGCTGAAGCGCCAACTCGGACCGACCGCTATCCATGGGATCGCAGTAAGCGCTGAAGCGCTAGCTGGGGTCGACGGCGATGCATGGGACCCCAGTAAGCGCTAAAGCGCTAACTGGGGTCGACAGGAGACACGATGACGATTTCGAACGAGGAAAGCGGAGCCGCGCAGGGCAGTCGCGCGGCGGGCGCGTTGCCGCCCGAACCCGTGACGCTGCGCGCGGCGGACGGTTACGAACTGCGCGGCCACGTCTGGCGCCATCGCGGCGGCGGCGTGCGGCCCGTGACGGTCGTCAATTGCGCGACGTCGGTGCGCTGCGACTACTACTTTCGTTTCGCCGCCTGGTTGTTCGCGCAAGGACGCGACGTGCTCGTCTACGACTATCGCGGCATCGGCGGATCGCGCCCGGCGCGGCTGGCGAAGCTGCGCGCGACCTGGCTCGACTGGGGGCGGCTCGATTGCGAAGCCGCGCTGCACTATGCGCGCGACGCGTTTCCGGGCCAGCCGCTCGACGTGGTCGCGCACAGCATCGGCGGCTGTGTACTCGGCCTCGCGGCATCGAACGTGCACGTGCGGCATGCGGTGACCGTCGGCGCGCAGTACGCGTACTGGCGCGACTATCTGCCGGCCGAGCGGCGCCGCATGTGGTGGAAGTGGCATGTCGCGATGCCCGCGCTCGCCGCCGTGTGCGGCTACGTGCCCGCGAAGCGGCTCGGCTGGATGGAGGATACGCCGCGGGGCATCGCGCTGTCGTGGGCGCGGTCGCGGCCGCGTTTCGAGGACGGCTACCTCGGCAGCGTGTTCGACGACGGCGCGGCGAGCCGTGCCGCGTTGCCGGCGCGGTTCGCGGGGCTGTCGGCGCCGATGCTCGCGGTCGGCATCGACGACGACGCGTTCGGCACGGTCGCCGCGATCGAGCGGCTGGTCGGCTACTACACGGGCAGCAACGTGACGCATCTGCGGATCGCGCCGGCCGACATCGGCGTTGCCGAGATCGGCCATTTCGCGTTTTTCCACAGCCGCTTCACCGACACGCTGTGGCCGGTCGCGTTGTACTGGCTGCAACACGGCGTGCTGCCGGCCGATGCGCCGGGCGTCGTGCATGCGCTGCACCCGGCGTCGCGCGGGCGGGTGACGGGGAGCGGCGTGCCGGGCAGGGCCGCGAGCGGGTGAGCGGGCGCATACGTACGCAATGCGCCATCCCTGTCTGCGTCCCGATCAGGCGGCAGCGGCCGCGGGTCGGCGCGATCGATTAACATCGGACGTTTCGCTCCAACGCACAGGCTGCCGCGCGCCGATGTCCATTCCGTCCGATTCCGCTTCTCCCGTCGAAACGCCCCGCGCGTGGCGCGTGCACGCGCTCGACGTGCCGCCCGCCGCGGCGCGCGCCCGCGTGCAGGTCGCGCGCGTCGATTTCGACTGGCGCGTGCCGGTCGCGTCGCCCGCGTATGCGGCGCTGAGCGACGACGAGCGCGCCCGCGCCGCGCGCTTTCTGCGGCACGAGGATGCGGTGCGCAGCGCCGCGACGCGCGCCGCGCTGCGCGACGTGCTCGGCGCGGCGCTCGGCATCGGGCCGCGCGCGGTCGAGATCGTCGTCGACGCAGCGGGGCGGCCGTCGCTGGACCCTGCGCATCGCGCGTCGCTCGACTTCAACGTGTCGCACGCGGGCGATCATGCATTGATCGCGTGGGCGCCGGCGGGCCGCGTCGGCGTCGATATCGAGGGCTGCAACCGCGCGACCGACTGGCGCATGCTGACGCGCGAAGTGTGCGCACCCGCCGAGATCGCGTATCTCGACGGTCTGCCGCCCGGCGCGCGCGAGGGGGAATTCATGCGCGTGTGGTCCGCGAAGGAGGCGCTGCTCAAGGCGCTCGGCACCGGCATCGTCGGCGGGCTGCGCGCGTTCGCGGTCGTGCCGCCGCGCGACACGGCGACACCCGCGACGACGATCGTCGACCCGACCGCGCCCGCCGCCGGCGTCGCGGCGTTCGACGCGGCATGGCTCGACGCGGCGCCCGGCTACGCGGCGTGCGTCGCGTGGACGCGCGCGTAAGCCGGGCGCGACGCGCGGCGCTTACTCGAGCGGCGCGTCGTTCGGCGCCGCATAGCGCGCCTTGATCACGTCGCTCATCGCGAAGTCGAACGACAGCCCCTTCGGCGGCACCGGTTTCATGAACCATTTGTCGTACAGCGCGTTGATCTCGCCGCTTTTCATCAACTGCACGAGCACGCCGTCGACGAGCGCCTTGAACTGCGGATCGTCCTTGCGCAGCATGAACCCGTAGGCTTCCGACGATTGCGGCGTGCCGACGAGCTGCCAGTCGGCCGGCTTCGCGGCGAGCTGGCGCACGCCCGCGAGCAGCACGTCGTCCATCATGTACGCGGCCGCGCGGCCCGATTCGAGCGTGAGGCGTCCTTCGCCGTAGTCCTTCGCGCTGATGATCTGCATGTTCATCTTCCTTTCCTCGTTCATCTTGCGCAGCAGGCGCTCGGACGTCGTGCCCTGGTTCGTCACGACCGTCTTGCCGGCGAGATCGGGGAAGTCGCGGATGCCCGAACTCGTGCGCGTGAGCAGGCGCGTCGTCGCGACGAAGAAGGTGGTCGAGAACGCGACCTGCGCGTGGCGCGCGGCGAGATTGGTCGTCACGCCGCATTCGAGATCGACGGTGCCGTTCTGCACGAGCGGAATGCGGTTCTGCGACGTGACCGGAATGAAGCGCACCTGCAGGTCGGGCTTGCCGGTGCGCGCCTTCACCGCGGCGATCACGCGGTCGCACAGATCCTGTGAGAACCCGATGACCTTGCCGCCCGCGTCGACATAGGAGAACGGCACCGACGTTTCGCGATGGCCGATCGAAATCAGGTTGGCCTGCCGGATCTTCTCCAGCGTGCCGGACAGCGGCTCGGCGGCGACGGACGCGCCGCACGCGAGTGCGCACGCGGCGACGAGCAGGGGGCGGCCGAGGCGGGCGGCGAATCGTGACGGGAAGGGCATGACGGTCTCCATGGCGAATGTTGATTCGTATGTTGCCAAATAAAAAATGATTGCAACATACGTTAAAAACCGGATCACGCCGGCCATGCCGGCGGGCCGTGCCGGACATCAGGGAAACTCCCGAGACCGGAATAATGAAAAACGGGTTGTCTAGACAAGTTCCGATGGCTACACTTCAATCCATCCCGAACTTGTCTAGACAGGATTGCTCACATGATTACGTTGACCCCCGGCCACCTGACCCTCCCGCAACTGCGCCGGATCGCACGCGAATCCGTCCAGCTGAAACTCGATCCGGCCAGCTTCGCGAAGATCGACGCGGGCGCGAAGGCCGTTGCCGACATCGCCGCGAAGGGCGAGCCGGCCTACGGCATCAACACGGGCTTCGGCCGTCTGGCGAGCACCCACATCCCGCACGACCAGCTCGAACTGCTGCAGAAGAACCTCGTGCTGTCGCACGCGGTCGGCGTCGGCGAGCCGATGGCGCGCTCGTCGGTGCGCCTGCTGATGGCGCTGAAGCTGTCGAGCCTCGGCCGGGGCCACTCGGGCATCCGTCGCGAAGTGATGGATGCGCTGATCACCCTCTTCAACGCGGACGTGCTGCCGCTGATCCCGGTGAAGGGCTCGGTCGGCGCCTCGGGCGACCTCGCGCCGCTCGCGCACATGTCGGCCGTGCTGCTCGGCGTCGGCGAAGTGTTCATCCGCGGCGAACGCGCGAGCGCGCTCGACGGTCTGCGTGTCGCCGGCCTCGCGCCGCTGACGTTGCAGGCGAAGGAAGGCCTCGCGCTCCTGAACGGCACGCAGGCATCGACGGCGCTCGCGCTCGACAACATGTTCGCGATCGAAGACCTGTACCGCACCGCGCTCGTCGCCGGCGCGCTGTCGGTCGACGCGGCAGCCGGCTCGGTGAAGCCGTTCGACGCGCGCATCCACGAACTGCGCGGCCATCGAGGCCAGATCGACGCGGCCGCGTCGTACCGCGAACTGCTCGAAGGCTCGCCGATCAACCAGTCGCACCGCGACTGCGACAAGGTGCAGGATCCGTACAGCCTGCGCTGCCAGCCGCAGGTGATGGGCGCATGCCTGGACCAGATGCGTCACGCGGCCGACGTGCTGCTGGTCGAAGCGAACGCCGTGTCGGACAATCCGCTGATCTTCCCGGACACCGGCGAAGTGCTGTCGGGCGGCAACTTCCACGCCGAGCCCGTCGCGTTCGCGGCCGACAACCTCGCGCTCGCCGCCGCGGAAATCGGCGCATTGGCCGAACGCCGCATCGCGCTGCTGATCGACGCGACGCTGTCGGGCCTGCCCCCGTTCCTCGTGAAGGACGGCGGCGTGAACTCCGGCTTCATGATCGCGCACGTGACGGCCGCCGCCCTCGCATCGGAAAACAAGACGCTCGCACACCCGGCATCGGTCGACTCGCTGCCGACTTCCGCGAACCAGGAAGACCACGTGTCGATGGCGACGTTCGCCGCGCGCAAGCTCGCCGACATCGCGGACAACACGAAGCACATCCTCGCGATCGAACTGCTGGCCGCCGCACAGGGCGTCGACCTGCGCGCGCCGTACCACACGAGCCCGAAGCTCGCGCCGGTGATGGAGACGATCCGCGGCAAGGTCGCGCACTACGAACTCGACCACTACTTCGCGCCGGACATCGCGGTGATCGCGAAGCTGGTCGGCGAGCGCGCGTTCGCGAAGGTCGCGCCGTTCTCGTTCGCATCGGAACAGTAAGCCGATGAGCGCGCCGGTCTACCAGGAGATCAAGGATTTCATCCTGGGCCGCATTCACGCCGGCGAGTGGGAGGAGGGCGACCAGGTGCCGTCCGAGAACGAGCTGGCGCGCGAATTCAAGGTGGCGCGCATGACCGTCAACCGCGCGCTGCGCGAGTTGACGGCCGAGCAGGTGCTCACGCGCATGAAGGGCGCGGGCACCTACGTCGCGCGGCCGAAGTACGAGTCGACGCTGGTCGCGATTCGCAGCATCTCGGAAGAGGTCGGCGCGCGCGGGCATGCGTACCGCGCCAGCGTGCTCGGGCTCGACACGATTCGCGCCGACGAGGCGCTTGCCGACGAGATGCAGGTGGCCGTGCGCACGAAGCTGTTTCATTCGCAGGTGCTGCACTTCGAGAACGACGAGCCGGTGCAGCTCGAAGAGCGATGGGTGAATCCGGCGGTCGCGCCGGATTACGCCGAGCAGGATTTCACGAACACGACGCCGAACCTGTACCTGATGCGCGCGGCGCCGCTGCAGCGCGTCGAGTACCGGATCGAAGCGGCGGCCCCGGCGCCGGAGCGGCGCGAGCAGCTGCGCATGGACGACGTCGAGCCGTGTCTGGTTTTACATCGGCGCACCTGGTCGCAGGGCGTCGTCGCCTCGGTGGCGAATCTGTGGCATCCCGGCAGCCGTTATCGCTTCACCGGGCATTTCTGATTCCTATTTGATCTTCAATTTCCTTCGGGAGCAGTCGTCATGAACCATCCGAAACACATCGATCCCCGCCTCGATCCGACGCGCACGATTCGCGCGCCGCGCGGCAGCGAGAAGACCTGCAAGACCTGGCTGGCCGAAGCGGCCTACCGGATGATCCAGAACAACCTCGACCCGGAAGTCGCCGAGCATCCGCATGCGCTCGTCGTGTACGGCGGCATCGGGCGTGCCGCGCGCAACTGGGAATGCTACGACCAGATCCTCGCGTCGCTGAAGGATCTCGAGGAAAACGAAACGCTGCTGATTCAATCGGGCAAGCCGGTCGGCGTGTTCCGCACGCACAAGGATGCGCCGCGCGTGCTGCTGGCGAATTCGAACCTCGTGCCGCACTGGGCGAACTGGGATCACTTCCACGAGCTCGACCGCAAGGGCCTGATGATGTACGGCCAGATGACGGCCGGCAGCTGGATCTACATCGGCAGCCAGGGCATCGTGCAGGGCACCTATGAAACCTTCTTCTCGGTCGCGAACCAGCACTTCAACGGTGATCCGTCGGGCCGCTGGATCCTGACGGGCGGCCTGGGCGGGATGGGCGGCGCGCAGCCGCTCGCCGCGACGATGGCCGGCTTCTCGATGATCGCGGTCGAATGCGACGAGACGCGCATCGACTTCCGCCTGAAGACGCGCTACGTCGACAAGAAGGCGACGACGCTCGACGAAGCGCTCGGCATGATCGAGGAAGCGAAGCGCACCGGCAAGCCGGTGTCGATCGGCCTGCTCGGCAACGCGGCCGACGTGTTCGCTGAACTCGTCACGCGCGGCATCACGCCCGACTGCGTGACCGACCAGACGAGCGCGCACGACCCGATCAACGGCTACCTGCCGCAAGGCTGGACCGTCGCGCAATGGCGCGAGGCGCAGAAGGTCGATCCGCAGAGCATCGTGAAGGTCGCGAAGCAGTCGATGGCCGTCCAGGTGCGCGCGATGCTCGCGCTGCAGGAACGCGGCGCGGCCACGCTCGACTACGGCAACAACATCCGCCAGATGGCGCTTGAAATGGGCGTCGAGAACGCGTTCGACTTCCCCGGTTTCGTGCCGGCGTACATCCGTCCGTTGTTCTGCGAAGGCAAGGGCCCGTTCCGCTGGGTCGCGCTGTCCGGCGATCCGGAAGACATCTACAAGACCGACCAGAAGGTGAAGGAGCTGATCCCCGACGATCCGCACCTGCACAACTGGCTCGACATGGCGCGTGAGCGCATCGCGTTCCAGGGCCTGCCGGCACGGATCTGCTGGGTCGGCGTGAAGGATCGCTACCGCCTCGGCCAGGCGTTCAACGAGATGGTCAAGAACGGCGAACTGAAGGCGCCGATCGTGATCGGTCGCGACCACCTCGACACGGGTTCGGTCGCGAGCCCGAATCGCGAGACGGAATCGATGAAGGACGGCTCGGACGCCGTCAGCGACTGGCCGCTGCTGAACGCGCTGCTGAACACCGCGGGCGGCGCATCGTGGGTGTCGCTGCACCACGGCGGCGGCGTCGGCATGGGCTTCTCGCAGCATTCGGGCGTCGTGATCGTCGCCGACGGCACAGCGGACGCGCATGAACGTCTCGGTCGCGTGCTGCTGAACGATCCGGCCACGGGCGTGATGCGCCATGCGGATGCCGGTTACGAACTCGCGCAGCAGACGGCCCGCGAAGCCGGCCTGAAGCTGCCGATGCTCGGCCGCTGAGCATGACGGCGCTCGACCAGGCGCCGGTGAACGCAACGCTGGCCGCCGCGCTGATCCGCGCGGCGGATCTCGTTGCGTCGCCGTGGAAGAACGGCGGCGGCGTGACGCGCGAGATCGGCGCGTTCCCGCCCGGCGCGGCACTCGATGCGTTCGCGTGGCGCGTGAGCGTCGCGGACGTCGGCACGGCCGGGCCGTTCTCGCGTTTCGACGGCGTCGACCGTACGCTCGTGCTGTTGTCCGGCGCCGGCATGACGCTCGCCGAAGCGGGCGGCACGCGGCACGTGCTCGACGCACCGCTGGCCCGCGCGGATTTCGCGGGCGAGACGGCGATCGACGCGACGCTGCACGACGGCGCGACGCGCGACTTCAACCTGATGACGCGCCGTTCGGCCGCGCGCGGGTCGGTCGACGTATGGCCCGAGGGCACGCACCGCATCGAGCGCGCCGATACCGTGCTGCTGTTTTGCGCGACCGGTACGGTGGGCGTCGACATCGACGGCGCGCACTACGCACTGCAGGAAATGGACACGTTGCGGCTCGACGGGCCGCGGCGTGCGTTTGACGTCGTCGTGAGCGGAGGCGGTGCGCTGCTCGCCGTGTCGCTTGCCGTCGGCGAACGAGACTGAACGCATGAAACCGACTGTCTGGCATCACCTGAGGCTGTGTCCGCACGGCCATCCCGACGAGACGATCGACGACGCGGCGATCGCCGTCGACGAAACCGGCACGATCGCGTGGCTCGGCGCATTGTCCGCGCTGCCGCACGACTATGCGCACTGGCGGCGCGAGGACCTGCACGGCGCGTGGGTCACGCCGGGCCTCGTCGACTGCCATACGCATCTGGTATACGGCGGTACGCGCGCCGACGAATTCGCGCAGCGCCTCGCGGGCGTGAGCTACGAGGAAATCGCGCGGCAGGGCGGCGGGATCGTGTCGACGGTGCGTGCGACGCGCGCGGCCGACGAGACGGCGCTGTTCGTGCAGGCCGCCGCGCGCTTGCAGCCGCTGCTCGCCGAAGGCGTGACCGCGATCGAGATCAAGTCGGGCTACGGGCTCGACCTCGCGAGCGAGCGCAAGATGCTGCGCGTCGCGCGCCAGCTCGGCGAGCGCTTCCCGGTCACCGTCCATACGACCTTCCTCGGCGCGCATGCGCTGCCGCCGGAATACGCGGGCCGCGCGGACGAATACATCGACGAAGTGTGCGACCGGATGCTGCCGACGCTGGCCGACGAAGGGCTCGTCGACGCGGTCGACGTGTTCTGCGAACGCATCGGCTTTTCGCTCGAGCAGACCGAGCGCGTGTTCGAGGCCGCGACGCGGCGCGGGCTGCCGGTGAAGCTGCATGCGGAGCAACTGTCGAATGCGGGCGGGACGGCGCTCGCCGCGCGTTACCGCGCGCTGTCGGCCGACCACCTCGAATTTCTCGACGAAGCCGGCATCGAGGCGATGAAGGCGGCCGGCACGGTCGCCGTGCTGCTGCCCGGCGCGTACTACTTCATCCGCGAAACGCAATTGCCGCCGATCGAGCTGCTGCGCAAGCACGGCGTGCCGATCGCGCTCGCGACCGATCACAACCCCGGCACGTCGCCGCTCGAATCGCTGTTGCTGACGCTGAACATGGGCTGCACGCTGTTCCGCATGACGGTGCCCGAGGTGCTGCAGGGCGTTATGCGCCATGCAGCCGCGGCGCTTGGCCGCGCGGATCGCCACGGCGCGCTCGAGGTCGGTCGCCAGGCCGACTTCGCCGTGTGGGCGGTCGGCTCGCTGGCGGAACTGGCGTACTGGATCGGCCGGCCGCTGTGCGAGCAGGTCGTACGCGGCGGCACGACCGTGTTTCGCCGGATGAACGGATAGTTTTGGCGAAGAACCGGGCCGGGTACCTGACGTATCGGGCCGGCCGACGCTTTGCAGGGGACCGGACCCGTGCGCAACGGCGCACGCCGGTCGATCGCCGCGAGGCAGACGCAGGCGCGACGCGCTTGCGTCTGCCGGCCGCGGCACCCGGACGAGATTGCTCAAGCGCTCGATCCGGTCGATGAGGATACGCAATGACCGACACCCTGTTGTTCGCGGACCATGCCTACCTGCCCGATGGCTGGCGCCGCAACGTGCTGCTGCGCTGGGACGCGGCCGGCACGCTGACCGACGTGACGCCCGATACCGACGCACCGGCCGGCGTCGCGCGCGCGGCCGGGCCGGTGCTGCCCGGTATGCCGAACCTGCATTCGCACGCATTCCAGCGCGCGATGGCGGGGCTTACCGAATACCGTGCGAACCCCGCCGACAGCTTCTGGAGCTGGCGCGACCTGATGTACCGCTTCGCGCTGAAGATCACGCCCGACGCGCTCGCGGCGATTGCGCGCTGGCTGTACGTCGAGATGCTCAAGTGCGGCTACACGTCGGTGTGCGAATTCCACTACGTGCATCACGCGCAGGACGGCTCGCGCTATCCGCAAATCGCGGAGCTCGGCACACGTGTGATCGACGCCGCGCGGGCGGCCGGCATCGGCATCACGATGCTGCCCGTGTCGTACCAGTTCGCCGGCTTCGGCAACAAGCCGCCGCGCGATGACCAGCGCCGCTTCATCAACACGCCCGACGGCGTGCTCGAACTGCTCGACGCGATGCGTCGCGCCGCGCCCGAGCATGGCGGGCTGCGCTACGGCGTCGCGCCGCATTCGCTGCGCGCGGTGTCCGAGAACGGGCTGCGTGCGCTGCTCGACGGGCTGCCCGACGATGCGCCCGTTCATATCCACATCGCCGAGCAGACGGCCGAAGTCGACGACTGCGTGCGCGCCTACGGCGCACGCCCGGTCCAATGGCTGCTCGATCGCTTCGACGTCGATGCGCGCTGGTGCCTCGTGCACGCGACGCACGTCGATGCGGCCGAGACGGCGGCGCTCGCGAAGCGTCGCGCGGTCGCCGGGCTGTGCCTGACGACCGAAGCGAACCTCGGCGACGGCGTGTTTCCGGCCGTCGACTATCTCGCGCAGGGCGGCGTGATCGGCGTCGGCTCGGACAGCCACGCGTCGGTCGACTGGCGCTCGGAACTGCGCCTGCTCGAATACGGGCAGCGACTCGTGCACCGCGCGCGCAACATGCTGGCGAGCGCGTCGCAGGCGCACGTCGCCGATCGCTTGTTCGATGCGTCGCTCGAAGGCGGCGCGCAGGCGAGCGGGCGGCGCATCGGTGCGCTGCGCGCCGGCTGTCGCGCCGACTGGCTCGTGCTCGATCCCGATCATCCGGCGATCGCCGAACACGACAGCGCCGCATGGCTGTCGGGCATCGTGTTCGCCGAGCATGGCGACACGCCGGTGCTCGACGTCTACACGGGCGGCGAGTGCGTCGTGAGCGGCCGCCGCCATCGCGACGAAGCCGCCGCGTATGCCGACTACCGCGCCGCGCTGGCGCAACTGCTGCGCTGAACGCGCGGCAACCGGCGCACGGTGCGCCGGCCGACTCTTACGGTGAGGCGACATGACTGAACAACCGGCTGTATTCACGTTGAAGCAGGGCACGCTGCCGCTGCTGATCTCGATTCCGCATGCAGGCACGCACATCCCCGACGACATCGCCGCGACGATGACGCCCGACGCGCGCTTCGTCGACGATTGCGACTGGCATCTGGAGCGGCTGTACGGCTTCGCGGCCGATCTGGGCGCATCGATCCTCGTGCCGTCGCACGCGCGTTACGTCGTCGACCTGAACCGTCCGCCCGACAACGAGAACCTGTATCCGGGGCAGGACACGACGGGGCTCGTGCCGGTCGATACGTTCGACAAGGCGCCGCTGTATCCGGCGAACGCGCTGCCCGGCAACGACGAAATCATGCGTCGCCGCGACCGTTACTGGCTGCCGTATCACGACGCGCTGCAACGCGAGATCGCGCGCCTGAAGGGCGAACACGGCCGCGTGCTCGTGTGGGAGGCGCATTCGATCCGTTCGCACGTGCCGCGTTTCTTCGACGGCCGCCTGCCGGACTTCAACTTCGGCACGTCGAGCGGCGCGAGTGCGGCGCCCGGTCTCGCGGAGGCGCTGGCGGCGCGTGTGCTCGCACACGGCGGCTACACGGCCGTCGCGAACGGCCGCTTCAAGGGCGGCTACATCACGCGTCACTACGGCGTGCCCGAGACCGGCGTCGAGGCCGTGCAGCTCGAGCTGTCGCAGATCACCTACATGGAGGAGACGCGGCCGTACGCGTACGACGAAACGCGTGCCGCGCGGATCGTGCCGCTGCTGCAGACGCTCGTCGAAACCGCGCTCGCGCATCGCTGAACACGGGCCGCCTTCATGCGGCAGCGCGGCGGAGCAGTGCGCGTCGCCCCGTCGGCACGCAGCAGGCAAGCCGACGCAATGCACAAAACGGCATCGATCCGCCTGATCGATGCCGTTTTTTTCGTCTGACCGAGGTCGTCATCGGCCCCTGAAAATTTGACGCAATTTTTAGGTGATATAAGCTGAATGTCAGGAAGTCGTCACGCGCGTACCGGCGGCAAGGCCATCGACGATGGCCGGACTGCGCCGGCATTCGCTACGAGACATCTTGCTGACGTGTCGCCACGCGGCATAGCGACACGTGTCCTGCCTCCATCAGTCAGTCGAGTACGATCGTGAAAGCCGCCAGCCCTTCGATACGCCGGACGCGAAGTCCGTCGGCGGGCGCGCCGCCTCAGGCCGGGCCGAACCGGCATGCTGAGCGCGGCACGCGCGCCGTCCCGCTACGCGAGCCTCGCTTCTTCGCCATTTCCCATCGCGGCCCGCGCCGCTTCAATCTCGCGACCGCACACCTGTTCAGCGCGGTGCAGTGCGACGGCAGCGCATCGTTGTTGCCCTAGCGTCCGTTTCCGCTTCCGTCCCGGGTCGCATCGCCCGTTGCCGCGGCGTCCGCGCGGCACGATCGCGCCTGCGCTTGCGCCGCGCGATGGCGCGCGCGTGCGGCGCGCCCGTGAACCTGCATCGTTGCGCGCGCAAGCATGTCGCGCGCCATGACCGGAGAGACGCCGATGCGTGCCCGCCCGATCGTAGCCGTCACCGCCGACCGCATCCTGCGCGGCGCCCACCCGAACCACACGGCGGGCGAGAAGTACCTTGCCGCCGTCGTCGACGGCGCCGGCGCGCTCGCGTTCGTCTTGCCCGCGCTCGGCGCGCGGCAGCCGGCCGACGCGATCGTCGCGGCAATCGACGGGCTGCTGTTGACCGGCAGCTATTCGAACGTCGAGCCGCATCGCTACGGCGGCGCCGCGAGCGCGCCCGACACGCTGCACGATCCGGCGCGCGATGCGACCGCGTTGCCGCTGATCCGCGCGGCGATCGACGCGGGCGTGCCCGTGCTCGCCATCTGCCGCGGCATGCAGGAGCTGAACGTCGCGTACGGCGGCACGCTGCATCAGCGGCTGCATGCGACGACCGGCTTCGACGACCATCGCGAACGGGCGGACGATCCGCTCGAACGGCAGTACGGTCCCGCGCACGTCGTGCAGCTCGCTCCCGGTGGCCTGCTGCAGCGGGTCGCGCGCGGCGCGCAAGAGGCGACGGTCAATTCGCTGCACGACCAGGGCATCGCGCGGCTGGGCGACGGGCTCGCGATCGAAGCAAGCGCGCCCGACGGGCTCGTCGAGGCCGTCAGCGTACGCGGTGCGCGTGCGTTCGTGCTGGGTGTGCAGTGGCATCCCGAATGGCGCTACGCGGAGCAGCCGCTGTCGCGCGACATCTTCGCGGCATTCGGCGCGGCGTGCCGCGCGAGGATGACGCATCGCCTTCATGCGGGCGGCGGCGCGACGCCGTCGCCGCCCGCATCCGATATCGACATCGACTCACGAGGCCGATCATGCAACCCGAACTGAGCGAATTCCTGCGACAGCACCGCATCACCGAAGTCGAGGCGATCATTCCCGACATGGCCGGCATCGCGCGCGGCAAGATCATTCCGCGCAACAAGTTCGAATCCGGTGAATCGATGCGCCTGCCGCAGGCCGTGATGGTGCAGACCGTCACCGGCGACTATCCGGAGGACGGCACGTTGACCGGCGTGACCGATCCCGACATGGTGTGCGTGCCCGACCCGTCGACGATCTGCCTGATCCCGTGGGCGGTCGACCCGACTGCGCAGGTGATTCACGATTGCGTGCACTTCGACGGTTCGCCGGTCGAGATCTCGCCGCGCTACGTGCTGCGCCGCGTGCTCGACCTGTACGAGGCGAAGGGCTGGAAGCCGGTCGTCGCGCCGGAACTCGAGTTTTACCTGGTCGACATGAACGCCGACCCCGACTTGCCGCTGCGGCCGCCCGTCGGCCGCACGGGGCGGGCGGAAACGGGCCGCCAGTCGTATTCGATCGAGGCCGTCAACGAGTTCGATCCGCTGTTCGAGGACATCTACGAGTACTGCGAAATGCAGGGCCTCGATATCGAGACGCTGATCCATGAAGTCGGCGCCGCGCAGATGGAGATCAACTTCGTGCATGGCGATGCGATGCCGCTGGCCGACCAGGTATTCCTGTTCAAGCGCACGGTGCGCGAGGCCGCATTGCGTCACAACATGTACGCGACGTTCATGGCCAAGCCGATGGAAAACGAGCCGGGCTCCGCGATGCACATTCATCAGAGCCTCGCGGACATGCGCACCGGGCGCAATCTGTTCGCCGACGAGAACGGCGCCGTGTCGCCGCTGTTCCACAGCTATCTGGCGGGGCTGCAGAAGTACACGCCGGCGCTGATGCCGATCTTCGCGCCGTACATCAATTCGTATCGCCGCCTGTCGCGCTTCATGGCCGCGCCGATCAACGTGCAATGGGGCTACGACAACCGCACGGTGGGCTTTCGCATCCCGCAGTCGAGCCCCGTCGCGCGGCGCATCGAGAACCGGATTCCCGGTGTCGACTGCAACCCGTATCTCGCGTTCGCGGCGACGCTCGCCGCCGGCTATCTCGGCATGTCGCAACAGCTCGCGCCGACCGAGCCGATCGCATCGGACGGCTACGATCTGCCGTATCAGTTGCCGCGCAACCTCGAGGAAGGCATCTCGCTGATGGCTGCGTGCGAGCCGCTCGCCGGCATCCTCGGCGACAAGTTCGTGAAGGCCTACCTGGCATTGAAGGAAACCGAATACGAAGCGTTCTTCCGCGTGATCAGCTCGTGGGAACGCCGGCATTTGCTGCTGCACGTGTAAGCGTGCGGCGCTGTTTGACGGAGAAAACATGACCGATCGAAACGACGCTTTTCCGCCGCGCTCGACTGCCGATTTTCGCGCGCTCGACGCCGCGCACCACATTCACCCGTTCTCCGACATGGGCGCGCTCAATCGCGCCGGCAGCCGCGTGATCGTGAAGGCCGACGGCGTCTACCTGTGGGACTCCGACGGCAACAAGGTGATCGACGGGATGGCCGGCCTGTGGTGCGTGAACGTCGGCTACGGCCGCAAGGAACTCGCCGACGCCGCGTATCGCCAGATCCAGGAACTGCCGTTCTACAACACGTTCTTCAAGACCACGCACCCGCCGGTGATCGAGCTTTCCGCGATGCTCGCGGAAGTCACGCCCGCGGGCTTCAACCACTTCTTCTATTGCAACAGCGGCTCGGAAGGCAACG
>NZ_JBYQCG010000131.1:0-10869 GCF_057837105.1 Burkholderia sp. APQ4-4ca
GCTCGTGTGACTGTTCTTGTGGGGTCGATCAGTAGATCGGGAAGCGCTCGCAGAGCGCGAAGATCTCGCGGCGCACGCGCTGTTCGGTTGCGGGATCGCCTTCCGGATTCGCGCGCAGCGCGTCGAACACCTCGAGGATCAGGCGGCCGATCTCGCGGAACTCCGCGACGCCGAAGCCGCGCGTCGTGCCGGCCGGCGTGCCGAGGCGAATGCCCGACGTGACGGTCGGCTTCTCGGTGTCGAACGGAATGCCGTTCTTGTTGCAGGTGATGCCAGCGCGTTCCAGCGCCTGCTCGACCGGCGCGCCCTTCAGGCCCTTCGGGCGCAGGTCGACCAGCAGCAGGTGGTTGTCGGTGCCGCCCGTGACGAGATCGACGCCGCCGGCCTTCAGCACTTCGCCGAGCGCCTGCGCGTTCGCGAGCACGCTGTCGATGTAGGTCTTGAAATCCGCATGCAGCACTTCGCCGAACGCGACGGCCTTGCCGGCGATCACGTGCATCAGCGGACCGCCCTGCAGGCCGGGGAACACGGCCGAGTTGATCTTCTTCGCGATGTCTTCATCGTTGGTCAGCACGAAGCCGCCGCGCGGGCCGCGCAGCGTCTTGTGCGTGGTCGACGTGACGACGTGCGCGTGCTCGACCGGGTTCGCGTGGCGGCCCGCGGCGATCACGCCCGCGATGTGCGCCATGTCGACCATCAGCTTCGCGCCGACGCTGTCGGCGATCGCGCGAAAGCGTGCGAAGTCGAGCGCGCGCGGGTAAGCCGAGAAGCCGGCGATGATGAGGTTCGGCTTGTGCTCGTGGGCGAGCGCTTCGACCTGGTCGTAGTCGATGCGCAGCGTGTCGCGGTTCACGCCGTACTGGACCGCGTTGAACCACTTGCCCGACAGCGCCGGCTTCGCGCCGTGCGTCAGGTGGCCGCCCGCGTCGAGCGACATGCCGAGCACCGTGTCGCCCGGCTTGGCGAGCGCGAGCATCACCGAACCGTTCGCCTGCGCGCCGGAGTGCGGCTGCACGTTCGCATAGCCGGCGTTGAAAATCTGCTTCACGCGTTCGATCGCGAGCGCCTCGACCTCATCGGCGAATTCGCAGCCGCCGTAGTAGCGCTTGCCGGGATAGCCTTCCGCGTACTTGTTGGTCAGTACCGAGCCCTGCGCCTCGAGCACGGCACGCGACACGATGTTTTCCGACGCGATCAGCTCGACTTGCGACTGCTGACGCTCGAGTTCCTTCAGGATGGCGCTGCGCACCGGCGCGTCGCGCTCGGCAAGGGTCTGCGAGAAGAAAGGCTGAGTGTTCGACATAGTGCGTCCGTGACGAAGAATAAAGGGCTGCAACCGAAGCTCGAGGCCCGCCGTGCCTGGGTTTCCCACTCGCCCAGTGCAAGGCTGCCGACGGCTCTATTCTTGTCGTTCGGATTTTCGGCGGATTGATGAATTTAGACGCGTTCTTTGCCTTTTCCGCCATGCGCGTCCGTTTTGTACAAGTGACCGGTCGTGCTTTTCTGGATGACCGCCCGAAACGGTGTCGCTGATTCACCTATGGACACGCACACCGGCAGTGCGTTTGCCGCACGTTCGCGTGCGGCGTCTCCCGGATACGGTGCAGTGCAGCAACGGCCCGATGCCCAGACAACGTATGGAGCTAGGGTTTAGCCGTATGGCACGCTTGTTGCACTCGCTCACACAATACCGTAGCCCGATCCGTGCCCCGGGCCAAAAAGCTATTAGAGATTCAAGGAACGCTCCCCATGTCGCCCGACCGCACAGCGTCGCTGTCCCACTTCGCGTTCATGCCTTTACCGAACTTCACGATGATCGCGTTCACCAATGCGATCGAGGTGCTTCGGATGGCGAACTACCTGAGCGGCCAGCCGCTCTATCGCTGGTCGGTGATCAGCCCGGACGGCGGCCCGGTCATGGCGAGCAACGGCCTCACGGTCGACACGGGGCCGGCCGAATGCGTGGGGCAACCCGACATCGTTTTCGTGTGCGGCGGCGTCGACGTGCAGCGCGCGACCACGCCCGCCCATCTGTCGACGCTGCGTCGCTTCGCGCGCATGGGGCTCTCGCTCGGCAGCCTGTGCACGGGCACCTATGCACTCGCGAAGTCGGGGCTGCTCGCGGGCTACGCGTGCGCGATCCACTGGGAGAACATGTCCGCGCTGAAGGAAGAGTTTCCGGACACGCGCTTCCTGAAGGAACTGTTCGTGATCGACCGCGACCGCATCACGTGCACGGGCGGCGTCGCGCCGCTCGACATGATGCTGAACCTGATCGCCGCGCGCGTCGGCACCGCGCGCGTCACGCAGATCGCCGAGCAGTTCATCGTCGAACACGTGCGCGACACGAGCGCGCAGCAGCGCATGCCGCTCGTCGCGCGCCTCGGCTCGGCGAACAAGTCGCTGTTCGAAGTGATCTCGCTGATGGAGAACAACATCGAGGAGCCGCTGTCGCGCGAGGAACTCGCACGGCTCGCGAACATGTCGCAGCGGCAATTGCAACGCCTTTTCCGCGAGCACCTCGGGATGACGCCGACGCACTACTACCTGACACTGCGGCTGCGTCGTGCGCGCGAGCTGCTGCTGCAGACCGACATGTCGATCATGCATATCACGATGGCGTGCGGCTTCCAGTCGGCATGCCATTTCAGCAAGAGCTATCGCGATGCGTTCGGCGTCGCGCCGACGCGCGAGCGCCGCAAGCAGGTAGCGCCGCTCGCGCAGGGTGCGGCGGGTGCGGGGGCGGCGTTTCCGGCGCATGTGCTGCATGCGTGAGGCAGGCGCTGTGCAGTAGGAAGCATGCCGAGCGGCCGCGAAGGCCTGATCGAAAACGCCAGGCGGATTTTTCAGCCTTTCGACGCGATGCTTTCGCGCCGCTTCAACTGACGGCATTACCGTTGTAATCGCCGACTTTCCTCTTCCCGGTCTGCTCGAGCTACAAGCGTCACGTCGCCTACATAGAGCTGATAACCGCCCGCCGTCGTCGACGAGAAGAACAGGTAGTTCGTACCACTGACGGGCGCCGGGTCCGAGTTATTGAGCATGCAGTCGTTGAGCGCCAGCGCGCTCGGCGTCGAGGCCGGGTCGGCCGTCTTCGCATAGATCAGATCCGCCCCGCCGCTGTCCTTCCAGCGCGCGTAGTACACCATGCCGTCCGCGCGCTTCCGACGGATACCGAAGTGTTCGCGCCGCGCGGCGGGTATTTCCTGCGGATCGAACTGCCGCCGCACATGGATGCGACGCACCTGTTCGGCGAGGCGATGGAAAACGGCGTGAGCATCGCGCCGGGCCGATCTTTTCCGCGACCGGCGGTTTCCGCCGTTATTTGCGGCTCAATTACGGACGACCGTGGACACCGGCCGTCGAGCGTGCGCTGGGGACGCTCGGTATGCTCGCGGCCCGACAGCGGCACGGCGGCTGGTACGAAGCGTGCGGAGCGCGACGCGCGACTTACGCCTTGCGTTTCGCGTGCAAACGACCAAGAATGAAGCGGCAGGCAGCCGCGGACGAACGGGTTTCACGCGTCCGATGTTATGGAGAATCACTTGAACACCGCATGCGAACGACCGCCGATGTGTAGCCCGACGATAGCGTCCGCCGGCCGCTGACATGCGCGTCCTGCCCAACCGCAGCGTCCGCGCGCGCGATGCCTGGCGTTCCGTGCTGAATGCACGCGCCGAATCGCGGCACGCGACGTGCTGCCGCTGCCGCGAATGCGGCTTCGTGGCGTTCCGCGCACTCGAGCACTGCCCCGTCTGCAGCCAGTGGAACTGGCCGTTCGAGCCGATCGACCGCACACCGGCCGACGCACGCGCCGCACATGCGCCGCGCTCGTTTCACACGTGGTCGTCACGCGTCGCCCGCGCGCTGCGCAACGCGGCTTTCCAGCGGCCGCGGGCGTCGAGCGCGCCGATCCTGAGCATCCTCACGCTCGTGCTGCTGGTCGGCGGCTACGTGGCGGTCGACCAGACCTGCAAGGCCGATCCCGTTTGTCGCGGATCCGGTGCGCCGGCCGCCGTCGCGACCGAAGCCGGGCTGCCGCCCGCGTCGAACGATCCATTCCTGCCGGTCGTGCCCGCACCCGTCTACCCGTTTCATTCGCCTGATCAAACGCAAGTGGCGGCCAGTCCACAACAGAGCACCCCGCTTGCCGGCAAACCCGCTCGCCCGACGGCGGTTGCACGAGCCGCGCCGTCGTTGCGCACACCTGACCGGACGCGCGCCGGCGCAGTCCGCGTGGCCGACTGGAAAGGCAGCCGCGATACCGCGCACCGCACGCGCCCGATTCGCCGCGTCAGCCTGCACACCGGGCACACACGTCGCGCCGCGGCCAGCAACGCTCAAATCGCGCAACTCTATCGCGGCCACTGAGCGTGACGCGGGCCCACGCCCGACGATCCGCTTTTCCCGACCGCCTTTCATAAAACGGCGTGGGTGAAGTGACCGGCCACACGCGGATCCCCGCCGCACGGCGGTGAACGATTTGGCAACGGGCGACGATCATCGCCGCCATTCCGCGCGATCGCGATCGGCGGTCGCCGCGCTGCCGTGCCGCCACCTTCGCTCCCGCCACGAAAAACGGGCGGCCCGTTGCCGGCGCCGCCCGTTTTCGCGTCACGCGTCGCGCGCGTCGAACGCTAGCGCATCACGCCGCCAGCAACCCGTGCGGGTCGATGACGAATTTGCGCGGCGCACCGCCGTCGAACTTCTTGTAGCCTTCGGGCGCCTGGTCGAGCGAGATCACTTCGACGTTGACGATCTTCGCGATCGGCAGCCGGTCGAACAGGATCGCCTGCATCAGGTTGCGGTTGTACTTCAGCACCGGCGTCTGGCCCGTGAAGAACGAATGCGACTTCGCCCAGCCGAGGCCGAAGCGGATGCTCAGGCTGCCGTGCTGCGCCGCCTTGTCCTTCGCGCCCGGATCGTCCGTCACGTACAGGCCCGGGATGCCGATCGCGCCGGCCGGGCGCGTGATTTCCATCAGCGAGTTCAGCACCGTCGCGGGCGCTTCCTCCGAATGGCCCGACGAGCCGTGGCCGTGTGCCTCGAAGCCGACGCAGTCGACCGCGCAGTCGATCTCGGGCACGCCGAGGATCTGCTCGATCTGCTCGCCGAGCGACGCGTCCTTCGACAAGTCGACCGTCTCGAACCCCATCGCCCGCGCATGCGCGAGGCGTTCCGCGTTCATGTCGCCGACGATCGTCACGGCCGCGCCGAGCAGGCGCGCCGATGCGGCCGCCGCCATCCCGACCGGGCCCGCGCCCGCGATGTAGACCGTCGAGCCGGGTTTCACGCCCGCGCTCACCGCACCGTGATAACCGGTCGGCAGAATGTCGGACAGGCAGGTCAGGTCGCGGATCTTCGCCATCGCCTGATCGCGGTCCGGGAATTTCAGCAGGTTGAAATCGGCATACGGCACGAGCACGTACTCGGCCTGGCCGCCGATCCAGCCGCCCATGTCGACGTAGCCGTACGCACCGCCGGCACGCGACGGGTTCACGTTCAGGCACACGCCCGTATGCGTGTCCTTGCACATCGCGCAGCGACCGCACGCGACGTTGAACGGCACCGACACGAGATCGCCGAGCTTCAGCGTCTCGACGTCGCGGCCCACTTCGACCACTTCGCCGGTGATCTCGTGACCGAGCACGAGGCCGACCGGCGCGGTCGTGCGGCCGCGCACCATGTGCTGGTCGGAACCGCAGATGTTCGTGCTGACCACTTTCAGGATCACACCGTGGCCGATCGCGCGGCCGCTTGGGTCGACCATCTTCGGATAATCGATTTTCTGGACTTCGACCTGGCCCGGCCCAAGATAGACGACACCTCGATTGCTGCTCATCGTATTGTCTCCATGTCTCGTTGGATGGCGCCGCGGCGCGCCGGCGCCATGCGGCGCACGCGCAACGTGCTGTTCGAGAGTAGTCCCGGAGGCAGGGGCGCCGATGTCTCAAACGCGACATGCGTTTGATCGGCGCCGACATCGATGGCGGAAATACGAAAGTCAGGCGGGAAACTACCGGGCGCGAGACGCATCGGGGTCGGACCGGCCCTCGCGGCCGGCCCTGCGCGACAGCAGCCGCTACCCGCCCTGATTCTCGCGGATGATCGCGGCGGCCGCCGCTTCCGCATCGCTCGCGACGCCGTCGTGCACGCGCGTGCTGACGGCCGGCGTCGGCGGCTCGCTGTCGAGCGCGTGACCGTTGCGGTCGTGCGTGTCGACCGTCGCGCGCATCGAGAGCCCGACACGCAGCGGATGCGCGGCGAGATCGCGCGGATCGAGCGCGATCACCACCGGCACGCGCTGCACGACCTTGATCCAGTTGCCGGCCGCGTTCTGCGACGGCAGCATCGAGAACGCGCTGCCCGTGCCCGCCGAGAAGCCCTGCACGCGGCCTCGATAGGCGATGCGCGAGCCGTAGAGATCCGACACGACCTCCACCGGCTGACCGACGCGCATGTGGCGAATCTGTCCTTCCTTGAAATTCGCCTCGACCCACAGCCGGTTGAGCTGCACGATCGACATCAGCGGCACGCCGGGCCCGACCTGCTGGCCGACCTGCACCGAGCGCTGCCCGATCGTGCCGTCGACGGGCGCGACGATCGTCGTGCGCTTCAGGTTCCGGTACGCGAGCTTGAACTGCGCGGCCGCCTGCACGACGGCCGGGCTTTCGTCGACGGGCAGCTTGCTGCCGAGCGCGCGCGCCGCGTCGAGCTGCGCCTGCGCGGCCGCGAGGTTCGCCTGCGCGCCGGCCACCGCCGCGCGCGCCCGCGCCAGTTCTTCCGGTGCGACGATCTCGACCGATGCGCCGGAACGGGCGGCGAGCGCACGCTGCGCGAGCGCCAAGTCGGCGCGCCGCGCATTCACGGCCTCGACGTACATCGTGTTCGAGATCTTCGCGTTCGCGACCTGCCGCACGGCCTGCGCGAGCTGCGCCTTCGCCTGCGCGAACGCGACGGACGCCTCGGCATCGTCGAGCCGCACGAGCGTCTGTCCGGCGCGCACGGCCTGCGTATCGGCGACCACCACGTCGGTCACGGCGCCCGGGATCTGCGCGGCGACCTGCACGATGCTGCCCGCGACATAGGCGTCGTCGGTGTCTTCGTAGTAGCGCTCGCTCAACAGCCAGTATGCGATCCACGCGATCGCGGCCAGCAGCACGATCGCGAAGAACACGGTGAAGCGCTTGCGGCGCGTCGCGCGGCGCGCGTCGAGTGCCGGATCGTTCAGCGCGGCCGGCGGCGCGGCGGAGTGAAGGTTGTCGTGGTGCATCAGTCGCTTTGCGTAACGATCAGACGATCGTGCTGGAAGACGGGAATCGCGGGCATCGGCGACCCACCGCCTGTCGGGTTCGCCGGGGCCGTGCGCGCGAGAACGGCTGTGCCGCGCGGCACTGCGACGGGTTGGGCCGAGCCGACCGTGGACGGGCGCGCCGTGTCATCGCGTCGTGCGGATTCAGGCGCGGGCGCGGCTCTCGCCGTGGCGGCCGCCGCCGACTTTGCCGTGCTCCCTGCGGACGAGTCATTCGACGGGCTCGCCACCGCTCCCCGGTTCGCGGCCACGGCAGTGACCGCCCCGCGCCTAGCCGTCCCACTACGCGCCCGCTGCACGGCAGGCGTCCGCGCCTGCGCGACCGTTGCGCCCGCATCGAATCCGCCGCCCAGCGCGCCGACCAACTGAACGCGCAGCGACCGCTGTTTGCCGAGCAACGCGATCGTCTGCGCGCGCTCGTCGATCAGCGTGAGATCCGCGACATCCACGTCCTTCTGCATCAGCACGCCGCGCCGATGGCGGTCAGCCGCAATCTGCACGATCTTCTGCGCGGCCGCGACCGCGTCCTGCTGCTGCGCGACGAGCGTCTGCGACGTCTGCAACGACGTGACGAGTTGCGCGACTTGCCCGAGCGCATCGTCGACGGTCTTGTTGTACAGCCCGATCGCGACGTCGGCCTGCGCGACGTCCGCGCCGAGCTTCGCCTTCAGCCGGCCGCGATCGAAGATCGGCAGCGAGATCGCCGGGCCGACGGAGCCCGCGAGCGAATCGCGCGAGAACAGCGATGCAGGCGTCAGCGCGAACACGCCGCCGAGCGCGACGAGGTTCACGTCCGGATAGAACTGCGCACGCGTCGAGTCGGCGTTCGCGAACGCGGCCTCGACCCGCAGCCGCGCGGCGACGATGTCGGGCCGGCGGCCGAGCAGGTCGGCCGGCAGCCGGGCGGGCAGCGGGCCGACCGCGAACGCGCCGACGCGCGGTCGCTGCAGCGCGAGCCCGCGCTCCGGGCCACGGCCCGACAGCACGCCGAGTTGCAGTTGCGCGAGCTTGATCTGCTCGTCGTTCAGCGCGATCTGTTCGAGCAGGCGGCTGCGCTTGATCGACGCGTCGCTCGCGTCGTACGCGTTGTCGAGGCCGCGCGCGGTGCGCTCGCGCAGCACGGCCGTCACGCGCTGGCTGATCTTCAACTTCTGCTGCAACAGGTCGCGCACCGCATACGCCTGATCGAGCTGGCAATACACGGTGACGATCGCGACGGCGAGCGTGAGCCGCACCTGTTCGGCCTCGACGCCGGCCGCGTCGCGCAACGACATCAGGCTCTTCGTCGCCGCGCGGTTCTTGCCCCACAGGTCGAGCTGGTAGTTCAGCCCGACGAAGATCGACGAAGGCGACACGTTCGGATCGCCGAAGATCTGCACCGGCACGCGATAGCCGCCGGCCGTCACGTCGGCAATGTCGCCGGGCTTCGGCATCCGTGTCCGACTGATCGTCGCGCCGGCCGTGCCGGTCAAACCGGTCAGCGAATCGAACTGCTGAAGCTGCGCCTGCGCGATCCGCAACCGCGCCTGGGCAACCTGCACATCGGGACTGTTCTGCGACGCCTCGGCGACCAGGTCGTCGAGCTGCGGATCCTGCAACTGCTTCACCCAGTCGGGCGCGGGCCACGCGCCGCTCGCGCCGGGGCCGACGGTGTGCGCGAGCGCATCGTCGGCCGGCGTGCGCAGCGACAGCGACGGCAGGAAGCCCGATGGTACGCATCCGCCCAACGCGAACAGCATGGCCGCCACCGCGACCATCGAGCCGCCCTTCACGCCATGCGCCGAACCGGCCGCTTTCGTCAAACGCCGCATCGTCACCCCTGCCGAACGCGCTGCGCCCGCGCGGCCAGACGCGGCCGCGTGCGCTCGAGCGGGCCGAGCCGGCCAAACAGGCCGTCCGCGATGCCGAACAGGATGCCGGCCAGCTTCGCGCGCTTGTCGCGCTCGACCAGCGCGATCTGCACGACCTGCCACACGGTCAGCAGGTTCGGCACGAGCGCCACCGGGAAACGCAGCCCGTACTGCATCCCGAGCTGCACCGCATTGCGCGCGCTGTAGTAGCGCCGTTGCCACGAGTGATTCATCGACGTCATTTCAAAAGGGCCGAGCGCGTGCCGCTGTTTCGCGCCGATCCGGTGCGGCAGCACCAGCGACGGCACGACATAGAGCGGCACGTTGCGCGACAGCGCGCGGAAGCTGTATTCGGTATCGACGTGATCGATGAACAGCGTCTCGTCGAAGCGGCCGAGCACGTCGAACGCGTCGCGCGACACGACGCAGCCCGACGAAATCAGGAACGCGCAACGTTGCATCGGCGTGCCCGGCTCGATGCGCAGGCGGCGCAAGCCGATGCCGTTCGTGGCGAGTTCCGGCAGGAAGCTGCGTGCGTTCTCGTCGAAGATGCGCGGGCCGGCCAGGAACGCGCGCCCGGCGAGCCCCGCGCAGACATCGCGCATCGTCGGGAAATACGCGGCCGGCACCGACGAATCCTGGTCGAACAGCGCGACCGCGTCGACACCGTCGCGAAACAACGCCGCGAGCCCCGCGTTGTACGCGCCCGCGATGCCGCCGCGATTGCCGTGATGCAGCAGCGCGATGCCTTCGCGTGCGCACAGTTCGCGAGCCCGTGCGTCGCGCCGAGGCGTGTTGTCGACGACGAGCAGCGCGTCGCACGCGTGCCGCCATCCGCGCAACGCGTCGAGCTGCGCGTCGCTCGGGTGATACAGGATCACGAGTGCGCCGAGTGTCGTCATGGTCTGCTCCTCAATGCCCGAACGAAGCCGCGGCGCCACGCCTGGGCCGCGTCAGCCACATCATCGCGGCGAGCGCGAGACACGTCATGCTCGCCATCCAGAACATGTCGTTGGTCGCCATCATGTAGGCCTGCTGCATCACGACCTGATGCAGCGTCGTCAGCTCGCGCACGCCATCCACGCCCATCGCGTTCAGCGCATGCACGAAGCGCTGCGTATTCGCCGACGCGTGCGTGACCGATTGCGACACGACGTCGTAGTGATAGGTCGCACGGTTGTCCCACAGCGTCACGCTCATCGCGGTGCCGAACGCGGCCGATAGCGTGCGCAGGAAATTCGACAGGCTCGACGCGGCGGCGAGCCGGTCGTCCGGAATGCGCGACAGCGTCGCGGCGGTCAGCGGAATGAAGAAGCACGGCAGCCCGATCCCCTGGATCAGCCCCGGCGCGGCGATTTGCGCGAACGTCATCTTCAGCGTGAAATGCGCGTCCCACGCGAGCACGGCCGCGAACACGAGGAAGCCGAACGTCGCGAGCACGCGCGCATCGAAACGATGCGCGTGCAGCCCGACGAGGATCGAAAACACCAGCGCGAGCACGCCGAGCGACGCCGTCGCGAGCCCCGCGTGAAACGCGTTGTAGCCCATCACCGCCTGCATCCACAGCGGAAACACCACGCCGACCACGGAGAAGCTCATCATCCCGAGCGAGATGATCAGCACGCAGAACGAGAACGTACGGTCGCGAAACAGGCTCAGGTCGACCACCGGATGCGCTTCGCCCGCTTCCCAGATCAGCAGCGACAC
>NZ_JBYQCG010000132.1:0-8586 GCF_057837105.1 Burkholderia sp. APQ4-4ca
CGATTCGTCATCGATTCGCGCCGTTGGGGCGGGCCAAAAACTGGGCCAAACCCTACCGATCGCGCTCGACCCGGTTCGAAGCACCACATCGTCACCGATGCCAACGGCACGCCGCTTGCCGCGATCCTGACCAGCGCGAACGTCAACGACGTCACGCAATTGCTGCCGCTGATCGACGCGATTCCACCGATTCGCGGATTGCGCGGCCACCCACTGCAGAGACCGCGTGTGGTCTACGCCGACCGCGGATACGACTCCGAGCGACATCGAAAAGCGTTGCGCAATCGTGGTATCGAACCGGTGATTGCCAAGCGTCGTACCGAACACGGCAGCGGCCTTGGAAAATATCGCTGGGTCGTTGAACGCACGCATGCTTGGCTGCATCACTTCCGTCGCCTCCGTATTCGTTTCGAACGCCGTGCCGATATTCACGGCGCGTTCCTCAAACTCGGTTGCTGCCTGATCTGCTGGAATACGCTCCGACGCGCCGAGCAGTCTTTATGAAACCGTCTCTAAGGAAGAGCCCGCGGCACGTGCGGGCAATCGGGTGTCGTCGTTCGCGGCGGTGGCGAATGGCACCGCGCCGCCGTGTGAATTGCTTCACCGGTTTTATATCCGAACCGTCAGGAGGCTTTGTATCTCAACGTATCCGTGTGCGAACACGACACACGGCGATTCAAAAAACGTGCGGAAAACGCCACGTTCGGGCGGCCGCGCGGCACACGCGGCCCCGCACGTCGATACGTCAGAACAGCTTGGCGATCGCGGGCACGCTGAGCACCGCGACGTAGTAGCCCATGAACTGCACGCCCGTGTTGAAGGCGAACAGGCGCGACAGCATCCCGCCGAACAGGCCGATCGTCACGATCACGGCGAGCCCCAGCAGTTGCCCTTCCCACACGCCGATCACGACGATCAGCCCCGCGAAGGTCGCGATGATCGCCTCGTGGCTCAGCTTGCGCGCGACGAACGATGCCGCGCGGTGCGCGTGGTGCATCGCGAGCGGATACGCGATCAGCGCCGCCAGCAGGATCGACAGCAGCCCGTAGCCGAGGAACTCGGGCCAGCTCATCAACGTATGCAGGTTGTGGATCTGCCCGGACGCCGCGTCGACCGTGAAGCGCGGCGGCGCATTGAACAGCGGCGCGGCCGGGCCGGCCGCCACCGGGCTCAGCGGCAGCCCGAATGCGATCAGCGGAATCAGCGCCTCGGCGATGTAGGTCGCTTCCGTCACGCCGTTGCGCGCGGCGATCACGGTCGTCAGGCGCTGGTACGCATGACGCACGCGCGCGCCGACGATCTCGCCCATCAGCACCGTCATCGCGACCGGGCTGAACACGAACGTCGCGCTCGACACGGCAGCCGTGCCGATCGTCCACGCGACCTGCTCGCGGTCGAGCACCTTCAGCGGGCTCGGGAAATAGCCGCGCCAGCTTTTGACGTCGGGCGCGAGCACGAACGTCGACGGCCCGTCGCGGCGCATGCGCCGACGCTCGGCCGGCGACAGGATCGAAAACAGGTCGGCCACCAGCGGCCCGATCGCGATCCCGAGGAAGTAGCTGACGCTCAGCTTCACGCCGTAACGGCCCGTCAGCGCCTGCAAGCCGACCACCAGCATCACGAACGGCACGAGCAGCAGCACCGACGCCCAGTGCCCCGCCGAGAAGTACGCGATGCCGATGGCCGCCGCGAGAAACACCCACGGCGCGGCCTTCGCGATCGCCGTACCGAACGGCGCGAGCAGCGCCGCGAACAGCACCGCGAGCGGCAGCGCGACGAACGCGGCGACGATCGCGCCGGAGATCATCTTGCGCAGCGCGATGTGCGGCACGCCGAGCGCACGCAACAGCGTCGCCTGCTGCAACAGCGGCGCGGCCATCGTGTCGCCGGGAATACCGAGCAGCGCGGTCGGGATCGAATGCGTGATGTGCTTGGCCACCGCGCCCGCGAGGAAGAACGTGAACACGCCGGCCGGCGGCACGCCGAGCAGTGCGACGAGCAAGGTGAGCGGCGCGATCGTCGTCGTTTCGTCGGTGCCCGAGATCAGCCCGATGCCGGAGAATACGATCGCGCCCAGCAGCCCCATCGCGAACGCGGCCGGCATCGCATGCAGCAGCGCGTCCATCAGCGGCCTCCCGCGCGTGTGCGCTCGGACGATGCGTCGTACGACGCGAAGAGATCGAGCAGTCCGAGCTCCTCCATTTCGGCGCGTGCGCTGGCCGACAGGTCGCTCGTCGAGCCGAGCCCGCCCGATGCTTCGGCGAGCTGCCGCAATGCCTCGTGGCGCTCGGCGCCGCCGGCCGCATGTTCGATCACCGTGCGCTTCGGCTTGAACAGCCTCGCGCAGATCGTGCCGGCCAGCAGGCAGCCGCCGAGGCCGATCAGCATCGCGTAAGCCCGCGCGATCGCCGCGTCGTGGACGAACGACGCGAGCACCACGCGGCCGATCTCGAACGCGCCGAGGCTGATCGCGATGCCGAGCAGCACCGACCACGCGAGATGTTTCGTCGCCACCGTGTCGCCCCACACCTCGACGAGCGTCGTGGCCGACGCATCGGCGCCGGCCAACGACCGCGCGCGATGCGGCGCGGTTGCGACCGCGCTTGAACCGGTCTGTTCCATGTGTCTCCTCCTGGATTGATCTATCGCCGGCCTGGCCGGCGTGGCGCGCTGCCCGCCGCGTTCGCGACGCGGCGGACAGTCCGCGCATCAGCCGCCGCTGCGGCCCGCGAGCAACTCGACTGCGAAGTCGGTGCGCACGTCTTTCGCCGCGACCATCTGCTGCGCGATCCGGTCGATGTCGGCACCGGTCGCGCCCGCTGCAACGGCGATGTTGCGCGCATGCAGCGCCATGTGGCCGCGCTGGATGCCTTCGGTCGCGAGCGCGCGCAGCGCACCGAGATTCTGCGCAAGCCCGACCGCCACCGCAATTTCACCGAGTTCCTGAGCGGACGTCACGTTCATGATCTTCAGCGCGAGACGCGCGAGCGGATGCGTCTTCGTCGCACCGCCGACGAGCCCCACCGGCATCGGCATCTCGATCGTGCCGACGAGGTCGCCGTTGGCGGCCTTCTCCCACGTCGTCAGCGACGTATAGCGGCCGCTGCGGCTCGCATACGCATGCGCGCCGGCTTCGACCGCTCGCCAGTCGTTGCCGGTCGCGACCACGACCGGATCGATGCCGTTCATGATGCCCTTGTTGTGTGTCGCCGCGCGGTAGGGGTCGGTTGCCGCGAACACGTACGCGTCGATCACGCGGTCGATCACGTCTTCGCCGGAATAGGCGTCGGTCGCGAGCGTGGCGGCCGAGTACCGTACCTCTGCGCGGGCCAGCCGGAGATCCGCGAGGTTGGACAGTATCCGCAACCGTACCTGGCCCCCGGTGATCGCTTCGATGCGCGTCGCGACGGTTTCGGCCATCGTGTTGACCGTGTTCGCGCCCATCGCGTCGCGTACATCGACGATCAGGTGCGCGACGACCATCGCGCCGCGCGGCGTGTCGGGGAACACATGGACCTCGATGTCGCGGCAGCCGCCGCCGAGGCCGACGAGCACCTTGTCGCGGCTGTTCGCGAGATCGATCAGCTCGGCCGCGTGCCGCAGGATCGCGAGCCGCGCGCCGTACGGATCGTCGACGCCGATCACCTGCACCTGCGCACGCATCAGCGGGCCGCTGCTCGACGCACGAAAGCCGCCGGCCGCGCGGGAGAGCTTCGCCATATACGATGCGGCCGCAACGATCGACGGCTCCTCGACGGCCATCGGCACGATCACGTCCTTGCCGTTGATCCGGAAGTAGCCGGCCACGGCCATCGGCAGCTCGAACGTGCCGATCACGTTCTCGATCATCCCGTTCGCGGTGTCGAGCGGCAGCGCGCCCGGTTTCGCGAGCAGCGCGTGCTCGGCATCGTCGAGCCCGACGGCACGGGACAGGTGGGACAGGCGTTGCTCGGGCGTGAGCGAGCGGAAGTTCGGCAAGGCGGAATCGATGGGCATGAGGGGTCTGCTGTTCGGGGTGGCGGTATGGCCCGTGGGTGCTTGCGGCGGGCAGCGGATAGCCGAATAATAGTCACGCTGTACCCATTGAAAAGGTACAGAACGCGCAGACAGTCGCCCAACCGTACCCATGACAGTGAGCCGGCCCGACGGAACCCGCCGATGAAACAGCGTGCAAAAGCCAGCCTGTCTGGCGCGATGGCGGACAATCTCGCCAGACAGATCGAGGAAGGCGTGTTGCCGGCCGGCGCGAAGCTGCCTTCGATCAGGGAATACGCTGAGGCGTCCGGCTGCTCGAAGAACACCGTGATCAGCGCGCTCGAGATGCTCGCGGCCGACGGCCTGATCGAGCCGCGCCGCGGCTCGGGCTTCTTCGTCACGCGGCGCGCGGCGGCCGCGCCCGAGATCGACGAACCGAGTTCGCTCGACCGCGCGATGGACATCGTGTGGCTGATGCGCGAGCAGCTGCACGTGAAGCCCGACGTGCTCAACCTCGGCGAAGGTTTCCCGCCGATCGAGTGGCTCGAGGAAACGCGGCTGAACCAGTACCAGCAGCGCATCATGCGCACGAGCGCCGCGTCGCTGTTCCGTTACGGCAGCCGCTTCGGCTACCTGCCGTTGCGCCAGTCGCTGCAGCAGAAGCTCGCCGGCTACGAGATCGAGGCGCCGCCCGCGCAGATCGTGCTCACGCACGGCGCGAACCAGGCGATGGATCTCGTGCTGCGCTACTTCGTGCGCCCCGGCGACGCCGTGCTCGTCGACGATCCCGGCTACTACCCGCTGTTCGGCAAGCTGAAGCTGAGCGGTGCGACCATCGTCGGCGTGCCGCGCGAGATCGACGGCCCCGACGTCTCGAAGCTGGCCGAGCTCGTCGCCACGCACCGCCCGAAGCTGTTCTTCACGCAATCGGTCGGCCACAACCCGACCGCGACCGATACGAGCGCGGCCAAGGCACATCGCATCCTGCAACTCGCCGACGCGCACGACCTGATCATCGTCGAGGACGATGCGCTCGCCGACCTGCGGCCGCGCTTGCTCACGCGCATCGCGACGCTCGACCAGTTGCGCCGGACCATCTATATCGGCAGTTTTTCGAAATCGGTGTCGGCGGCGTTGCGTGTCGGATTTCTTGCGTGCAATGCCGCGCTTGCGAGCGATCTCGCCGATGTGAAGATGCTGACGCATGTCAGCAGCTCGGAATACTGCGAACGTACGCTCGATGCGATCGTCAGCGATGGCCACTTTCTCAGGCACACGAATCATCTTCAGGAGAAGCTGCGGCGCGCGACCGGCACCGCGCTCGATGCGCTCGGCCGTCTCGGCGCGGAGGTCTATCGGCCCTGCGACCAGAACCTGTATCTGTGGGCCGCGCTGCCCGGCTGGCCCGATTCGATGCCGCTCGCGCAGGCGATGCTCGAGCGTGGCGTGATTCTCGCGCCGGGCGCTGTGTTTTCGCCGCAGGCCGATCGTCCGTCGAAGTACTGCCGGTTCAATGTCGCGTATCTCGCGGACAAGCGGTTCGCGCAGGCGTTGAGTGCGGTGGCGTAGCGTGCTCGCCGGACTCGACGGAGCAACCGGCAAGCGCCGTGCGATGCGGGACGACGGTGATAGCCGGCCCGCCATGACAACCATCCATCCGACTCGAGGGGACCGATTTGACCGACGCCAATACCAATGAACCGGGCACGCCCGCGCTGAAGCAGGCTGCAACCAGCACGCCACTCTGGCTCGCCACGGCCTGGACCGTGTTCGGAAGTGCGGCGCTTTTGCTCGCGTGGTTCTCCGGTTACTCGACCGCATTCTGCGATACGCTCGGCGGCGCCGTGGTCTGGGTCGTGTTCTTTTCCGCCGCCGCGATCTTCGGTGTCTCCCGGAATTATCCGGCGTTCATACCCGTCGGCCTGGTGGCCTGCATCGCATTCGCCGCGCTCGCCCGTCGCCTTCCGCGCTTCAAGATCACGTGGCTTCGATTCCTGATTGCGCTGATTAGCGTCTATGCCGCCACGGGACTGCTTACGTGGTTGAGAGACGTCCACAACACATGCCGCATCATTTGATGCGCACGGTGCGCTTCATCGACAAACGCAGGCCGTTGTTCGAACCGGCCCGCGCGCACCGTCGCCCGCCGCCTACACGCGCCGCAACGGCCGGAATCCCGCACGCACTTCACGCGCAAACAATTCCGGTTCCTCCCATGCCGCGAAGTGGCCGCCCTTGTCGACTTCGTTGAAGTAGATCAGGTTGTGATAACTGCGCTCGGCCCAGCTACGCGGCGCCTGGTAGATCTCGCCGGGAAACACCGTGATCGCGGCCGGCAGCGAGATATCCACCGCGTTGAAGTTGTTCGAGTGATCCTCCCAGTAGATCTGCGCGGACGACGTCGCGGTGTTAGTCAGCCAGTACAACGAAATGTCGTCGAGGATCTCGTCGCGCGGAATCGAGCGTTCGGGCACGCCGCCGCTGTACGTCCACTGCGAAATCTTGTCGTACATCCAGGCAGCCTGTCCTGATGGCGAATCGGCCAGCGCATAGCCGACCGTCTGCGGCCGCGTGACCATCATCGCCGAGTAGCCGCAGTTGTCGCGATAGAACGTCGCGAGCTTCTCGTACGCGGCCTTCTCCTTCGGCGACAGCGAGGCCGGCGCGGGCGCATCGGTCGCCAGCAGCGTCGCGATATCCGGCGGCACCGTCGCCGGCATGTTCACGTGAATCCCGGCCAGGCCCTGCACGCGCTGCATCGCCATCCGGTGCGAGATCACCGAGCCGCAGTCGCCGCCCTGCGACACGAAACGCGTATAGCCGAGCCGCGCCATCAGCTCGCCCCACGCTCGCGCGATGTGATCGGAGCCCCAGCCGGTCTTCGTCGGCCGGCCCGAGAAGCCGAAGCCCGGCAGCGACGGCACGACGACGTGGAACGCATCGTCCGCGCTCGCGCCGTGCGCGGTCGGGTCGGTCAGCGGGCCGATCGCCTTCAGCAGCTCGAAGATCGAACCGGGCCAGCCGTGCGTCATGATCATCGGTATCGCGTTCTCGTGCCGCGACCGCACGTGGATGAAATGAATGTCGAGCCCGTCGATTTCCGTGATGAACATCGGGAAGCCGTTCAGGCGCGCCTCGCCCTTGCGCCAGTCGTAGTCGGTGCCCCAGTAGCGCAGCAGCGCCTGCATGCGCGCGAGCCGCACGCCCTGCGATTCGTCGGCGACGGTCTCGCGGCCCGGCCAGCGCGTCGCGGCGATGCGACGGCGCAGGTCGGCCACGGCCTCATCGGGAATGTGCGCGGTGAACGGGCGTATGCCGCTCGCGCCGGTGGCCGCATGCAGCGCGGCGGGCAGCATCGCCGAGACCCCGGCGGCCACGGAAGTGGCCAGCAGGTGGCGACGCATCGGGGAAAACGGTGTGGAAGACATCGTTCGGCATCTCCTTTCGTGAAATGGAAAGTGAACATGCCGCGCGCGGGAGCGCGCCGAGGCTTTCAATCCGGCGCGCCCATGCCACGCGGCGTCGCCCATTTGAAAGGTCCGATGTATCCCGGATTTGTCTGATTTGTACGCGTTTGTAGCTGCTGGCCGCGAGCGGCCAAGCCCGTACGGCCGCCCGCCGGGGTGATATTCAGAGCGCCTTGACGATCGCGCCGTCGACGCGAATGTTCTGCCCGGTGATGTAGCCCGCGCCGTCCGACAGCAGGAACGCGACCGTCTTCGCGATCTCGCCGGTCTGGCCGAAACGGCCGGCCGGAATACGCGCGACGATCTCCGGCGTTTCCGGCCAGCTGTCGATGAAGCCCGGCAGCACCGCGTTCATCCGGATGTTCTCGGCTGCATAGCGTTCCGCGTACAGGCGCGTCCATGCGCTCAGCGCCGCGCGCAGCGCCGACGACACGGGCATCGGTTGCTCGGGCGCATCCGCCGCGAAGCTCGAGATGTTCACCACCGCGCCGCCGCCCTGCTTCTGGAAGATCGGCGTCACCCGGCGCATCACGCGCACCACGTTCAGCAGGATCAGGTCGAGCCCCGCGTGCCAGTTGTCGTCGGTGATCGCCAGCAGCTCGCCCTTCGGCGGATGGCCGGTGTTGTTCACGACCGCGTCGACGCGGCCGTAGCGCGCGATCGTTTCCCGCACGAGCTTGTCGATATCGGCCTCTTCGGTCACCGAGCCCTTGATGCCGAAACCGCCGAGTTCCTCGCCGAGCGCCACCGCGCTGCCCGACGGCGACATCAGCGCGACGCGATAGCCCGTCGCCGCCAGTTCGCGCGCGATCGCCGCGCCCATGCCCTTGCCCGCCGCCGTGATCAACGCTACTTTTTCTACAGTCACGATCCGTTCCTCGTTCCGATTCTGCCGCCGCGCAGCCGCCATTCGGCGCGCCATGGTGGTAATGTAGGCGCATCGATTCCGGCTGTCGAACCAGTATTTCTGCCGTCAGCCGATAGCTTTTCTACAGCCAAACGATGCCGCCACGCCCTTCCCGCCTGCCGCCGCTGAATGCGCTTCGCGCGTTCGAAGTGTCCGCCCGGCACCTCAACTTCCGCGCCGCCGCCGACGAGATCGGCGTCACGCAGGGCGCCGTCGCGCAGCAGGTGCGCCACCTCG
>NZ_JBYQCG010000133.1:0-7412 GCF_057837105.1 Burkholderia sp. APQ4-4ca
CAACCTGTTCGAGCTGGATGCCGAGCCGATCGAGATCGACCATCACGAAACCGAATATCGCGTGGTGCCGGCCGGCCATCAAGGCGAACATGTCGAAACGTATTCCGTCGACGCGATCGAGGCATTCGATCACGAAACGGCCGAGCGGTACGAATACGTGCCGTTTGCGACGTTCCGTCATCGTGGCGGCATGCTGCGCCACGAGGCGCCGGAGCGGTATTTCCATTCGCGCGTGCGCTCGGGCGTGACGGGGTTGCACGAAACGTGGGTGGTGCTCGGTGGTCATGCATGGGAAACCATGGAGGCGCTGCCCGAGGAAAGCCTGTCGTTGCGTGTGACGGGCACGAACGGATTGCTGCCGCGCAAGGGGCTGCGGGAAGCCAGTCTCGACGAACTCGCGACCAGTTCGCAGAACGTCACCGGGGTGCGCAATCTCGTCTCGCCGACGCTGCCGCTGTATCCGCCGACGGAAGACCGGTTCCAGTGGCGGGTGCTGTCGCACCTGGCGCCGAACTTCCTGTCGATGATGAACGCGGAAGTGCTGCGCGGGGCGCTCGCGCTCTATGACTGGACGGACGACGAACTGAACCGTCGACGGCTCGCGGGCATCCTGTGGGTGTCGCAGGCACTGATCGAGGAGGTATCGGGTGGCGCGGTCGAGCGCGGCGTGCTGATCGAGGTCACGCTCGACAGCCATGCGTTCGCCGGGGACGGTGACGTGATGCTGTTCGGCGAACTGCTGCATCGGTTCTTCTCGCTCTACGCGGACATCAACCTGTTCACGAAGCTCGCGGTCGTCAGCCTGCCGTCTCAGGCCCGGATCGAATGGCCACGCAGCAAGGCAGAGCGGGCGCCGTTATGAAACTGCACGACTTCCCGAATCTCGATCCGCTGGTCGCCTCGCTCCTGGCGCGCGCACCGCGAATGAACTTCATGCAGCTTTGCCGGTTGCTCGAAGTGCGTTTTCCCGATCAGCCCGGGTTCGGTACACGGGATGCGCTCGAACATGAACCGGTGCGCTTCCGGCCGCGGCCGCGAATGGGGTTCCCGGCGAGTGAGATCGCGTCGGTCGAGTTCGATGATGGGTCGGACACGTTCGGGCCTCATTCACCGCCAACCGTGCGCACGACTTTCATGGGGTTGTACGGCGTCGACGCGGCGATGCCGTCGCACCTGATCGACGAGATCGTGCAGCGCGAGGAAGGGCACGAGGCGGTCCAGGCATTTCTCGATCAGTTCAATCATCGGTATGTCACGTTGCTGTATCGCGCCTGGCGGAAGTATCGCTATCCCGAGCACTTCAGGCCCGGCGGCGTCGATGCGCATTCGCGCAACCTGTTGTGTCTGGCCGGGTTCGGGTGGGGCGACAAGCCGAAGCGCGCGGGCCTGCCCGATTCGAGGATGCTGGCGTTGCTGGGGCTCCTGATTCAGCGCACGCGCACGCCGGAGGGGCTGGCGGGCGTCGTTGCGCTGGCTATTCCGCGAGCCGAGGTTCGGGTCGACGAGTTCTGGCCGGTCGTGACGTCGACGGGGCGGCCGCGACCGCTTGCCGGTGCCAGGCCTGCTGTCGGGAAATCGGGAACCAGTCAACGTAACGGGTTGGGCGGAGGCTACGTATTGGGAAAGCGGATGGCGTATCGCAGCCGGGCGGTACGGGTGACGTTGCGTCCGGCCGATGCTCGGCAGGCGCAGGAGCTCTTGCCGGGTGCAGGGCTGCATCGCGATTTGATGGCCTTTGTACAGTTGTACGTCGGTGTCAAGGCGGACGTACACCTGCGTATGGAGATGTCGTCGCGATACACGCCGGAACCGACGCTCGGTCAGGGAAACGCCGGGCCGGCGCCTCGGCTCGGCTGGACTACCGTGCTGGCCGCTGACGAGGAACGGATCGTCAACATTGCGCTCGGTGTCTACGAGGCTTTTCCTGCGCCGGTCCCGAATCCATACGTTGCCGCATCGCATGCTTGACCAGAAATGACGCATGGCCTTCTGATTTTTCGGATCAGCCGTTGCATCCGTTTTGCTGCGATCCGCTTGCGTTCTGCGCCGGGCCGGCAACTCTCGGCCTCAATACCCTGATGACCTACACCATGCACTGCTGAGGAGCATTGATGTCCATCCGTTTCGCTGTTTCAACTTTCTTGTCCGTCTTGCTGCTGTCCGCGTGCGGCGCCTGGCAATCCGTCTCGGACGCCTCGTCGAGCGCGTATCACGCGGTGTTCTTCAAGCAGGTCAAGGTGCTCAACGTCGATCTGTCCGCCCGGGAGGCACTGAACCCCGATGACGCCGGCCGCGCGACATCGGTCGCGGTGCGCGTGTATCAGTTGAAGGACCGGAAGATGTTCGATGGTGCGTCCTACGAGGATCTGCTGAAGAATGACCGGACGGTGCTTGCCCAGGACCTGCAGGCCAACCTTGCCGCGGTGTTGAATCCGGGGGCGTCGGCAAGCCTTGCGCAGCCGATGCAGGCCGATACGAAATACGTCGCGGTCGTGGCGTTCTATCGCAACCCGGGCAATGGCGACGGGTGGAAGTACGTGATCGAAAAGAAGCAGCTCGACGCGGACAAGCCGTTGAAACTTGAGCTTGTCGATCAGCTTCTGTTGGCCAGCGGCGCTATTCGCAGCACATCGAGGTAGTGCCTGATCCGACCCGCGCATTCGATGAATCGAATCGCGAGAGCCAACGAACCCGTGCCCGGGAACGGATTCATTGCGCCGCGTGTCCGAGGGCGGCGTCATGCGGGGCTCAATCTTTCCGACGCCCCCGCATCCAACTCTGCACCCCATACGCCACCGACCCGATCACGATCCCCCAGAACGCCGACCCGAGCCCGAGCCACGTCATTCCCGACGCGGTCGCGAGGAACGTGATCACCGACGCTTCGCGATGGTTCTCGTCCTCGAAGATCCCGTGCACGTTCGCACCGATCGCGCCGATCAGCGCGAGCCCGGCCAGAATCGCGACGAATGCCTTCGGCAGCGCGAAGAACAGCGTGACGATCGTGCCCGCGAAGAGCCCGCCGATCAGGTAGAACGCGCCGTTCGCGAGCCCGGCGACGTACCGCCGGTCCGGATCCTCGTGCGCGTCCTTGCCGGTGCAGAGCGCCGCGGTGATCGCCGCGACGACGATCGTGATCCCGCCGAAGCACGCGACCGCCAGCGACATCACGCTGGTCGCGGTGATGATCGGGCGCGCCGGCGTGTGATAGCCGGACACGCGCAGGATCGTCATCCCCGGCAGGAACTGGCCGGTGAGGCTGACGACGACGAGCGGCAGCGCGAGGCTGAGCGTCGTGCCGAGCGTCCATTCGGGGGCGATGAAGATCGGCCGCGCGAGGCTCGGCGATACGTTGCCGAGATGCGTCATCCCGAGCAGCGTCGCGAGCGCGGCGCCCGTCAGCAGCACGAGCACGATGCTGTAGCGCGGCAGCAGGCGCCGGAAGATCACGAACGCCGCGATCATCCCGAAACCGAGCACCGGCTGCGCGGTCGCGGCGGAGAACGCATGCATGCCGAACGGCAGCAGGATGCCGGCCATCATGCCGCAGGCGATGCCGCGCGGAATGTGGCGCACGAGGCGGTCGAAATAGCCGGAGACGCCGATCGCCAGGATGATCAGCGCAGCGGTGATGTAAGCGCCGACGGCCTGGTTGAGCGTCAGTTGCGGGAACAGGCCGACGAGCAGCGCGGTGCCGGGCGCCGACCATGCGGTGACGACGGGCACCTTCAGCTTCCAGCTCGCGAACAACCCGGACACGCCCGCGCCGATCGAGATCGCCCAGACCCACGACGACACCATTTCGTTGGACGCGTGGGCGACCTGCGAAGCCTGGAAGAAGATCGCGAGCGGGCCCGCGTACGAAATCAGGACCGCGAGAAAACCCGCGGTGATCGCGGAGACGGACCAGTCGTTGCCGATCGTGCGGATCGCGCCGGGTGGGGTGTTCGGTTGCATCGTCGTCGGGAAATGCGGCGCGCGGCCGTGCGGCGGAGCCGGGGCGAATGATTGTCGGAAGCCCCGGATGAGCGGCCATTCTGCGCATTGCCGACGCAATTGGCAATTCACGGGCGACGACGGGTGTTGTCGGCTTTTCGTAAGAATGGGTGCCGACACGCGGAAGCTCTGACGTTACGTGCTGATCTGCAACACCCGGTCGATCACCGCCACTTTCGCGCCGCTACCCGTCGACAGCGATGCCGTGCCCTCGTCGAACGGATGCACGGGCGGATCGGTCGGCGTCCACGCATGGCGCGCGAGCAACGCGCGATATCCGCCGCGAATCACGAAGCCGCCGCATTTCTTCGCATACGCGTCGCGCCGCATCCGGTATGCGCGCGGCAGGTCGTACCACGGCAGTTTCGGCAGGTCGTGATGGACGAGGTGATAGTTGTTGTTCAGGTACAGCAGCCGCATCGCGAAGCCGGCTTCGTTGATCGTGATGCGCGCCTTCGGATGCGGCGCGGCGCGATGTTCGTACAGCGAGCGGATCATCGCGAGCGACAGCGCGGGCCACGTGACGGCCAGCAGGTAGTACCACCACGGCACGCCGATCGTCCATTGCAGCCAGGCGAGCAGCGCGACCACGCAGGCAACGTGCGCCAGCCACATCGGCAGATAACGAAAGTCGCCGCGCCGGAACGCAGCGACTGCCTCGGCGAGCGTCGCCACGACGCTCGATGGCGGCCCGACGACGATACGTCCGATGAAAGTCTTGCGCGCGACCGTCAGCGCCCGGCGCCAGCGCGGCAGCCGCGCCCAGCGTTCACGCGTGACGTAGTTCGTTTCGGGATCGATGCCCGGCACGGTCAGGTCTTCGTCGCGGTGATGGTCGAAGTGCGTGTCGCGATAGAGCGTGTACGGATACCAGACCGTCAGCGGCGGATAGCCGAGCAGTTTGTTCACGAAGGCGGAACGCGTCGGATGGCCATGCAACAGTTCGTGCTGCAGCGACAGGTGCCACGCGCCGAGCAGGATCAGCGGCGGCGTCGCGGCGGCGAGCGACAGGCGCCCTTCGCGCACGAGCAGCAGCACGGCGAGCCAGCCGCCGTAGATGACGACGACCAGCAGCCAGGTCGGCCACTCGGTGCGGGCGGTGAAGCGGGCGTCGAGCGCGGCGATCGCGCGAGCGTGATCGACGTCGAAGTATTCGGCCATGGCGTTGAGGCGGGATGGATCGGGCAGTGCGGGGAACGAGCGATGGAACCGGGGCGCGCGGCCCGGGTGCGCGGGTGTCTCGCGGATCACGGTCGGCCTGCCCGGCATCGCGCACGGTGGCGGCGCCGGCAGGCATTCGAACGGTACCGGGGTGGCGCGGCTGCGCCAACCAATCGATTCGCATTTGCTTATCGTGTCGCGGCCGATAAGCATCCGGGCCGCCGCCGATGCGTAGAATGCCCGGATGAGCTCCTGGATCGCAGTCCTGCCGATGTACAACGTGACGCCGCGCCACGCCGCGCTGTGGCGCGCGCTGCTGCGCGACGCGCTCGATGCATTCGCGAACGCGGGCGGCCCGGCCGACGTCGCGCTGCCCGACGCGCCGTTCGACGACCTGCAGGCCCTGTGGCGGCGCGACGATCTGCTGCTGTCGCAGACCTGCGGCTACCCGTACCGGATGCTCCGCTTGTGCGACGTCGTGCGATTGGTTGCGACCCCCGTTTTCGACGCGGACGGTTGCGACGGTGCGCGCTACAGCAGCGTGCTGGTCGTGTCGGCGCGCGTGCACGCGGGAGGCGCGACGACGCTGGCCGCATGCCGCGGGTTGCGGGCCGCGTTCAACGGCGAGGATTCGCACAGCGGGATGAACGCATTCCGGCACGCGGTTGCGCCGCATGCGCACGACGGGCGGTTCTTCGGATCGGTCACGCCGTTCGGTTCGCACCTGAACGTGCTGCGTGCGCTGGCGTCGGGAGAGGCGGATTGCGCGGCGATCGACTGCGTGACGTTCGCGTATGTGCGCGACGCGCTGCCCGATCTGCTGAAGGACATCCGGATCATCGGCGCGACGGCACCCGCGCCGGGCCTGCCGTTCGTCGCATCGCGGGCGCTGCCGGACGCGCAGGTCGGCGCGTTGGAGGATGCGCTCGATCGCGCGGTCGCCGCCGATGCGGAACGGGCGCGCGTGCTGAGGCTGAAGGGGTTCGAACGGCTGTCGCCGGCCGACTACGACACGATTGCGCGGTTCGCGCAGGCAGCCGCCGCGCACGGCTATCCCGAACTCAGGTGACGCACGGAGCGGCGCACGGCGGTGCGGCGACCGCCCGCGCCGCGCGCCGCTTACTCCTCGTCCATCAAGCGGACCTTGACCCGCTTGCCCTTGATCTTCCCCGCATTGAGCTTGCGCAACGCGTCGCGCGCGACGCCGCGCTCGATTGCGACATAGGTCGAGAACTCGGTCACGTTGATCTTGCCGATCTGCTTGCCGTCGAACCCCGCGTCGCCGGTCAGCGCGCCGAGCACGTCGCCCGGACGGATCTTGTCCTTGCGCCCGCCGAGGATCTGCAGCGTTTCCATCGGCGGCAGCAGCACGCTGTCGTCCGCCGGCTTGAGCTCGGCGAGCGGATGCCATTCGACCTCGCGCTTCTGCGCCTGTTCGATCGCGCCGACGCGGCCCATCTCGTCCATGCTCGCGAGGCTCAGCGCCCAGCCGTCCTGATCCGCGCGGCCCGTGCGGCCGATGCGGTGCACGTGCACTTCCGGGTCGGGCGTCACGTCGACGTTGATCACCGCCTCGAGCTGCGCGATGTCGAGCCCGCGCGCGGCGACGTCGGTCGCCACCAGCACCGAGCAACTGCGGTTCGCGAACTGGATCAGCACCTGGTCGCGCTCACGCTGGTCGAGCTCGCCGTGCAGCGCGAGCGCGTGGAAGCCCTGCGCGTGCAGCACGTCGAGCAGGTCGCGGCACTGCTGCTTGGTGTTGCAGAACGCAATCGTACTCACCGGCCGGTAGTGGTTCAGCAACTGGCCGACCGCATGCAGCCGCTCGTCCTCGGTCACTTCATAGAAGCGCTGCCGGATCTTGCTGTCGTCATGGCGTTCCGCGAGCTTGATTTCCTTCGGATTGCGCAGGAACTGCTGGCTCAGCTTCGCGATGCCGTCCGGATAGGTCGCGGAGAACAGCAGTGTCTGGCGCGTCGTCGGGCACATCCGCGCGACTTTCGCGATGTCGTCGAAGAAGCCCATGTCGAGCATCCGGTCGGCTTCGTCGAGCACCAGTGTATTCAGCGCGTCGAGCTTCAGATTGCCGCGATCGAGGTGATCCATGATGCGGCCCGGCGTGCCGACGACGATGTGCGCGCCGTGCTCGAGGCTTTGCGCCTGCGGACGCATCGGCGTGCCGCCGCACAGCGTCAGCACCTTCACGTTCTCCTCGGCGCGCGCGAGGCGGCGCACTTCCTGCGCGACCTGGTCGG
>NZ_JBYQCG010000133.1:7432-15679 GCF_057837105.1 Burkholderia sp. APQ4-4ca
TCGCGATGCCGTCCGGATAGGTCGCGGAGAACAGCAGTGTCTGGCGCGTCGTCGGGCACATCCGCGCGACTTTCGCGATGTCGTCGAAGAAGCCCATGTCGAGCATCCGGTCGGCTTCGTCGAGCACCAGTGTATTCAGCGCGTCGAGCTTCAGATTGCCGCGATCGAGGTGATCCATGATGCGGCCCGGCGTGCCGACGACGATGTGCGCGCCGTGCTCGAGGCTTTGCGCCTGCGGACGCATCGGCGTGCCGCCGCACAGCGTCAGCACCTTCACGTTCTCCTCGGCGCGCGCGAGGCGGCGCACTTCCTGCGCGACCTGGTCGGCGAGCTCGCGCGTCGGGCACAGGATCATCGCCTGCACGTCGAAACGGCGCGTATCGAGGCGCGCGAGCAGCGCGAGCGAGAACGCGGCGGTCTTGCCGCTGCCCGTCTTCGCCTGCGCGATCAGGTCCTGACCGGCGAGCGCGACCGGCAGGCTCGCGGCCTGGATCGGCGTCATGTCGACATAGCCGAGCTGCGCGAGGTTCGCGAGCGTGGCGGGCGTCAGCGGTAGCGCGCTGAACGGCGTGGCGGTCGGTTGGGTCAAGACAGGTCTCCGAGGTAGGGGCGGCCTTCCATCTGCTCGTAGACGACGTTGCCTTCGTCGTCCTCGAAGCGTTCGAGATAGTTGCGGGCGCCGCACAGCGGGCAGCGGAACAGCAGCCCCTGGCCTTCGTCCTTGATGACGACGTCGGACTGCTCCCACTGCGTGCCGCAGCTCTGGTTTCGGCAGGTAAACACGGTCTTTCTCCAGCTGAATTCGGTTGATGGCGCGCCCGGGCGGGCGCGGCCACGGCGGGCGGCGCTCGCGCGGCTCGGGCGCGGGCCGCACCGGCGGTGGCTCGGGTTGTATCGATGCGGATGATGGATCGGGCGGCGACGGGGTCGCGCGTGCCGCAATTCTAGCGGAAGCCGGTGCCTCCGCCCGGCGCGCGCCACGAAAAACGGCCGCCCCGGAGGGCGGCCGTGTCGGGCGGCGCAACCTGCCGCGCGGGTGCCGCGCGGTGTCGGGCGCGTTACAGCGCCATGTCGGCCGACGCCTTCGCCGGGCGGGCGGGCGCGGCGCCGGTAGCCTGCGACGGCATGCCGAGGTCGATCTTCGGCGGCGGCGACAGTTGCAGCACGTCGCTCGTATACGTCCATTCCTCGACGACCTTCGCCGGGCTGTCGTTCAGCTTGGTGCCGTAGCTCGGCACGATCTGGCGGAGCTTCTGCTGCCACTCGGGCGTCGCGACCTTGTCCTTGAACACCTTCTTCATCAGGTTCAGCATGATTGGCGCGGCGGTCGACGCACCCGGCGACGCGCCGAGCAGGCCCGCGATGCTGCCGTCCTGCGACGCGACGATCTCGGTGCCGAGCTTGAGCACGCCGCCCTTGACCGGGTCGCGCTTGATGATCTGCACGCGCTGGCCGGCTTGCCACAGGCGCCAGTCTTCCTTCTTCGCGTTCGGGAAGTATTCCTTCAGCGCGTTGAAGCGGTCGTCGTCGGACAGCATCAGTTGGCCGGCGAGGTACTGCACCAGCGGGAATTCGTCGACACCCACGCGCATCATCGGCGCGACGTTGTGCAGGTTGGTGCTCTTCGCGAGGTCGAAGTACGAGCCGTTCTTCAGGAACTTGGTCGAGAACGTCGCGAACGGCCCGAACAGGATGATCTTCTTGCCGTCGATGATCCGCGTGTCGAGGTGCGGCACCGACATCGGCGGCGAGCCGACCGACGCCTTGCCGTAGGCCTTCGCGAGGTGCTGCTTCACGACCTCGGGGTTGTCGGTCACGAGGAACGAGCCGCCGACCGGGAACGCGCCGTAGTCCTTCGCTTCGGGAATGCCCGACGCTTGCAGCAGGTGCAGCGCACCGCCGCCCGCGCCGATGAACACGAACTTCGCGTCGACCGATTGCGGCGGTTCGTCGGAATGCAGCTTGACCCACGACACGTGCCACGTGCCGTCGGCGTTGCGCGTGATCTCGCGCACTTCGCTCGACAGCGACAGCGTGAAGTTCGGCTGCGTCTTCAGGTAGCCGACGAACTGGCGCGTGATCTCGCCGAAGTTCACGTCGGTGCCGATCGGCGTCCACGTCGCGGCCACTTTCTGGTTGCGGTCGCGACCTTCCATCATCAGCGGCACCCACTTCTTGATCTGGTCGTAGTCTTCCGAATACTGCATCCCGCGGAACAGCGGGCTCGCCTGCAGCGCTTCGTAGCGCTTCTTCAGGAAGCGGACGTTGTCGTCGCCCCAGACGAAGCTCATGTGCGGCGTCGAGTTGATGAACGCGTGCGGGTTCTTCAGCACGCCTTGCTTGACCTGCCACGCCCAGAACTGGCGCGAGATCTGGAACGACTCGTTGATCTCGATCGCCTTCGAGATGTCGACCTTGCCGTCCGCCTTCTCTGGCGTGTAGTTCAGTTCGGCGAGCGCCGAGTGGCCGGTGCCGGCGTTGTTCCAGCCGTTCGAGCTTTCCAGCGCGACGCCGTCGAGGCGCTCGACCATCGTCATCGACCAGTCGGGCTGGAGTTCGTGCAGCCACACGCCGAGCGTCGAGCTCATGATGCCGCCGCCCACCAGCAGGACGTCGACCTTCTTCGGGTCGGCGGCGTGCGCGGACGATGTCGCGACGCACAGCGCGAGCGCCGACAGTATTACCCGTAACGTTTTGATCACAGCAGATCCCTTTTTCAACTTGGAAGCATCGGTTTGCCATGCCGCCCGGCGTGCGGTTCCGTTGTGCCGAAACACGGGTCCGGAGATCCGGATCACGAATCCGGAATTCCGGATCGGCGATGCGCGTCGTTGCATTTGCGCACGTGAAGCCATTCGGAAGGACACCTTCGGATCGGCTCCCGCGAGCAGGCTAGCGCCTGCGTCGCGACGGTGCGTCACGCGCCGGGGCCCTGACGGCAAGCCCGAGCGGACGGCGCTTCCGGCTGCGTTGAAAGAGGCCGCGCGCGACGCGTTTTGCGGGGGCGGGTTGGCAAGGGGCGCGTAATATAACCGAACTCGGACAACGTGTCGCAGACGACGAATATCCCCGTTTTCGTGGGGTTTTTTGTGCGTCCGGGTTTCCGGAATGACGGTGCGCGACGCGGGGAAAATCGATCGGGGTCGGCGGGGTGGGATGCGTGCGATTCGCATGCCATGCACCAGACCGGAACCTCATCGGATCGCGGCGTTGCACCGCGATCCGTTCACAGTTACATCAGTTCATCTCACTTCACTTCGTTCCGCCGTTCGCGCAGAACTGCTCATAAGCCTGCGCCGAATTCGCAAAGCCCTGCGCCTTCGCGAGTTCCCACGGACGCTCGCATTGTTGCGTCCGCGCGCACCACGCGTAGCCGGCCGAGCCGATGCAGCCGTGCGCGTCGCGATCGCCGCCGACCAGCGGCGGGGCCGCCTGCGCGGCGGTATCGGGCCGCGCGGACGCGTTGGCCGGCGCGGACGATTGCGCCGCACAGGCGCTCAATGCGAACACGCAAGCCATCGCGGCGGCAAACGATGCGGCGGGAGAGTAACGTTTCATCGGGTAGCGCTCCATGGGATGACGATCGACAGCGGATGCCCGTGCGCGGGCGCTTGAAAGCATGAGCGATCATGCGTCGGCACCGGCACGCGCGACGAGAACTTCACCTCGCGCAACGCGAGGCTCGACTGGATCGACGACACGCCAGCCGGATTCGTCAGCACGCGCTCGAGGAAACCGGCGAAGGTGCCGGCCACAGTCTATCGCGGCGTGATCGGCGAAACGCGCTTCGCGCCGCAGGGCGAGCTGAGGCACGGCGCGATCTCGGTGTTCACGTACAGGAGCGGCCGGAAGGTGGGTGCTGGACGTCGTCAGGATGCAACGCCGTGCGCCGCTGCCTTACGAAACCCGCACGCGTGCATCGCCGGTGCGACGCTCCGCGTCGTGCACGATGTGCAATTCCCGTGTGCGGATCGGCAGCGCGCAGTCCGCCTCGGCGAGCGCCTTGCGTACCTGGCGCGCGAGGCGCCAGCGCATCGCCCAGAACGTGTCGGTATGCGTCCACACGCGCATGTTCGCGACGGCCGTGCTGTCGTCGAAGCGCATCACCATCACGTCCGGCGCGGGGTCCTGCAGCACGTCGGGATCGGCCGCGGCCAGCGCACGCAGCGCGTCGAGCGCGCGATCGATGTCGTCGTGCACGGACACTTCCACTTCGAGATCGAGGCGGCGCGTCGGGTTGCGCGTGTAGTTGCGGATCGAGCTGCCCCACAGCGCGCTGTTCGGCACGTACTCGCAGATGCCGTCCGGCTTGGTGAGACGCGTCATGAAGAGCCCGACCTCGTCGACGGTGCCCGCGACGCCCGAGCCGCCGTCGATGTAGTCGCCCACCTTGAACGGCCGCAGCAGCAGAAGCATGATGCCGGCCGCGATGTTCTGCATCGTGCCCTGCAGCGCGAGCCCGATGGCGAGGCCGGCCGCGCCGAGCACCGCGACTATGCTCGCGGTTTCGATGCCGAGCTGCGACAGCGCGCCGACGATCGCGACGATGCGGATGCCCCACACCGCGACGTCGCAGAGGATCGGCCGCAGCGTGTCGTCGACGCGCTCCTTGTTCGAGAGCAGCCGGTTCAACCAGTTGCCGACGCGTTTCGACAGCCACCAGCCGGCGACGAGCAGCGCCAGGCCGGCGGACAGCTTGAGGGAGAGGGCGGACAACGCGTTCCACAGGAACGTCCAGCGTTCCGGATGAAGATGATCGAGAAACATGACGGGATTCCGGTTTTGAACACACAGTGCTCGGCGCGTGTCGCGCGCCGGCAGCCCTCGACTGTACACGGCAGCGCGGGTTCGGCGCGAATGCGTGGCGTCACGACTGCGTTGTTTTAGTACGAGTATTAAGCTGCCTTTCAAGAAAATAAGACAAGTCCTATTTGGCCGTTTCGACCGCGCCGATACACTTGCTTTCGAGTAGCCGGATCGCGCCGATCGTTCCTCCGCGAAGCCTGGTTTTTTCCCGATTTTTCAATGAATAGCGAGTGACGACGTCATGCGGTCAGACCTGCGTTTACGTGTCGCACGCGAGCAAGGTCGACCCGCACCTCGCGGCGATCACCGTTTCCCGATTGGCCGTGCATTACTGCGCGGCATCGTCGCGGCGGCCTGCGTGGCCGGCGCACAGGGCGCGGCAGCGCAGGCGTTTCACGACGCCGCGCCGGTCGCGCCCGCGACGGCGGAAACCACCGACCTTGACGACGTGCCTTTCTTCAATTCCGCGCGTACGACGTGGGGCGGCCTGCGTGCATCGTCCGCGCCGCTCGACGTCGCGTACGTGTCGCACGCGTTGAACGTGTCGACCGGCATCGGGCGCGGCGATCCGGTGGCGCGCTTCGGCGCCTGCGTCGCGTATCGCGTGCTGTGCGAGACCGCGCGCGACGCGGTCGAACGCGGTTATGCGTCGCGGTTTCATTACGGGCTGGCGTCGGTGCTGCCGGCGACGGGCGTGCAGTCGGCGTGGGCGCGAGGCGCGGTCGATCTGGCATCCGCCGAGCCGTTCACGCTCGCGCAGCCGGATCGCGGCACGCGGGCCGGCGCGATCGTCGACAGCCTGCACGCGTCGCTGGCGCGCGCGGATCTGCCGGCCGGCGTCGCCGCGCAGGTCGTCCGCGTGCTGGCCGGGCGCGTCGATCCGACGCAGCACGGCGCGCGGGGCGATACGTTCCGCGTGGCATTCGAGCCCGACCACGACGCAGCGCGGCCGGGCCGCGTACGCGTGACGGCGCTCGACGTCCGCTTTCGCGGGCAGAGTGTCGCGGCCGTGTGGTTCGCGCCGCAGGCCGGCTCGCCGGGTGCCTATTACGAACTCGACGGCATGCCGCTCGCCGGCGCGCGCTTCGCGATGCCGGTCGCCGCGACGCGCATCAGCTCGCAATTCGGCACGCGCGTGCATCCGGTGAGCGGGGCGCGTCACGTGCATTCGGGCGTCGATCTCGCGGCGCCTGCCGGCCGCGCCGTTCATGCGTCGGAGCGCGGCGTCGTGACGTTCATCGGCACCGAGCCGCGCGGCTACGGCAAGTACGTGGTGATTCGCCATGACGGCGGTTACGCGTCGTACTACGCGCACCTGTCGGCGTTCGAGCCGACGTTGCGAACCGGCGCGCGCGTCATGCGCGGTCAACGCGTCGGCGCGGTCGGCAGCACGGGCACGGCGACCGGCCCGCATCTGCATTTCGAGGTTCGTCGGCATGCCCGCCTCGTCGATCCGATCGAACTCGTGCATGCAGCCAAAGCGGCGCAGCTGAAGGGCGCGCAGCGCGTGGCGTTCAACCGCGTGGCGCGTGACGCACACACGCAACTGGCGTCGGCCGCGTTCGCGCAGCCGGTGGCGATGTCGACGGCTGCCGGGCCGCAGGCGGGGTGATCGGTGCGAGCCTGCGCTCGCAGAGGGCCGAAGCACACCGGCCAGTCGCCCCGCGGGGGGGGGGGGCCACGACCGTCAGGCGCCTGCGGTTCAACCCAGCGGCCAGTTCAGGATCGCGATGCCGTCGTTGTAGTCGCCGTCGCCGCCATCTTCCGATCCGACCAGCCCGAAGTAGGTCTTCTTGAAGATGTCGACCTGACGTGAGCCGATCTTCGACGGCTTGCCGTTCGCCGTCACGACCACACGCACCTTGCCCTTGCCGGAGTTCACGATCTGCGTGTTCAGGTTCGCGTCCTGCGTGCCGGCGCCCTGGAACATCGCGGCCGGCTTCGGATTGTCGTCGACGAAGACCTCGATCGTCTGCTGCGCGGACGAATTGACCAGCGCGGTCACGCCGAAGGCGATGTTCGGCGGCAGGTTGAAGACGCCGTCGCGTTCGCCGCCGCCGGTCGGCACGGGCTCCGGCTGCACGGGTTGCGGCGTCGCTTGCGAGAAGTAATTGACCACCGCGCCGACGCCGAACTTCGCCGCGGCGCCGGGCAACACGCCCGGCGCGCCGGCCCACGTCACCGTGCACGCGACGACCTGGCCGGTCGCATCGGTTTTCACCTTGTTCTGCCAGCTGCCGACGTCGAAGCTGTACGGGATCGTCGCGATATCGACGAACACGTCGTACTGCGGCAGTTTATCGACGAGCTGCGCGGTCATGAACTGACGCATCCGGTCGAGCACCGCCTGATCTCCATTGGCCTGCACGGCAGTGGCGTCGTTGCCCGCGAGTTGCAGCAGCGCGTACAGATCGTCGTGGGTAAAAGGTTGTGACATGTCGTCCTCGTCTTGATGGAAAGTCTCGCGCCGCGCGGCCGGTGAACCGATTTCCCCGGGCCGCGCACGGCGCTGAGCGTGGAACTGCAAATGACTGCTCGAACGATTCGCAATGCAGGGTAGGCATAGCCATTGCGATGTTTCGCCACCGCCGCCGTTCAGCCGAGCGGCCAGTTCAGGAACACGATGCCGTCGTTGTAGTCGTCGTCGGCGCCATCTTCCGACCCGACGATCCCGAAATAAGACTTCTTGAAAATGTCGACCTGCCGCGAGCCGAGCCGCGACGGCCTGCCGTTCGCCATCACGATCACGCGCACCCGTCCCTTGCCCGAGTCGAGCACCTTCGTGCCGAGGTTCTGGTCCTGCACGCCGGTGCCCTTGAACGTCGCGGCGGGTTTCGGGTCGTCGTCGATGTAGATGTCGATCGTCTGGTCGTTCGCCGCGTGGGCGAGTGCGGTGACGCCGAACTTGATGTTCGGTGGCAGGTTGAACGTGCCGTCGCGTTCGCCGCCGCCGATGTTGCCCGATCCGTCGCCACCGGTTTCGGCGCCCGGATTGCCGCCGCCTTGCGACGGCGATGGCGTGGCCGCTTCCCCGATCGCGGACAGGCTCGCGTACGAATCGATATGCATCGCACTGCCGCGCACGCTTTTCCACTGGCCCTTCACGAACGTGACGCCGCTGCCGGCGTCGATCGTCGCGACGAGCGTGAACGGCATGCGTCCGGTGCTTTCGGGCACCTTCGACGAATAGGTGAAGCAGCCGTCCGCGACGACGCCCTTGTCGGTCGCGATCGCGAAATAGATGCCCGGGAAGTTGTTGCCGGTCGCGTAAGGTGTCGGCACGTTGAGGATGACCTGCAATTTCCCGTCGCGAATCCCGGCCTTCGCGATGTCGATGTACAGGCCCGGGATATCGACGTAACGCTCCGACGTCGCGACGGGCGCGCTGACGATCGAAGCGGAAAGGAGCGGCATGGATGTCTCCTGTAATGAGGCGGTTTT
>NZ_JBYQCG010000134.1:0-9079 GCF_057837105.1 Burkholderia sp. APQ4-4ca
CCAGCATCGGGTCGACGGCTATATCCAGCGCTACCGGATCAAGCCGGGCATTACCGGCTGGGCGCAGGTCAACGGGCATCGCGGCGAGACGGATCGCGTCGAGAAGATGCAGCAGCGGGTCGAACACGATCTCTATTACCTGAACAACTGGTCGTTCGCGCTCGATATGCGGATCGTGGTCGCGACCGTGACGTGCGGATTCACGCATCGCAACGCTTATTGAACGACGCGTCCACGCACGCGGCTTGGAAAACACGAATGGAAACTGGAAAACGGTCCCGCTCCTGGGCGCAACGCTCGCGAGCGGCGCTGACGGCCTTGCCCGTCGTGCTGTTGTCCGCTTGCGCGGTCGAGCCGGGCATGCACATGAACTTCGCGAACGAAGCGTCGGACAACGGCGGTATCGCGACGCGGACGCTCGACGACGGCCTGACGGTATCGATGCGCCGCATCGATGCGGTGTCGTTTGATCGAGCGCAGCAAGCATCCGCTTCGCGTGACGTGGCGTCGGTGCCGATCGGTCCGATCGACGGTGCACTGATCGCCGCCCAGCGGCGCGATGCCCGCGCACGGGACGAACGCACGCGCGCCGCGCTGTTTGCCGCGTCGGCGCCGTACGCGATCGACGCGGGCGACGTGTTGCAGATCACCGTGTGGGATCACCCCGAACTGGCGGCTGCGCAGGGCAATCCTGGTAATCAGCAGACGCGTGCCGCCGATCCGCCGACGGGCTTCGTCGTCGATCAGGTCGGCAACCTGGCGTTTCCGTATGCGGGCGAACTGCACGTCGCGGGCATGAGCACGAGCGAGATTCAGGCCGCGCTGCGTGCGCGGCTGTCGAAATGGTTCGTCGCGCCGCAAGTGACGGTGCGCGTCGCGTCGTATCGCGCGAATCGTGTCTACATCGACGGGGAAGTCCATGCACCGGGCGCGCAGCCGCTCAACGACACGCCGATGACGCTGCTCGAAGCCGTCACGCGCGCGGGCGGCTTCACGGCCGAGGCCGATCAGAGCCGCATGACGCTCGTGCGCGGCGGTGTCGCGTATCCGGTCGATCTGCCGGGGCTGATTCGCGCGCGTCTCGATCCGTCGCGCATCGTGTTGCGCAAGGGGGACCTGCTGCAAGTCGGCGCGCGCGACCAGTTCGGCGTGTACGTGATGGGGGAAGTCAACCGGCCGACGACCGCGCTGCCGCTACGCAACGGTCGGCTCACGCTGGCCGATGCACTGTCGCAGGCCGGCAGCGTCAATCAGGCTACGTCCGATCCGAAGCAAACCTACGTGATTCGCGCCGCCGAGGGACGGCAGGCGCAGGTATTTCATCTGGACGGACGATCGCCGGTGTCGATGGTGCTGGCCAACGCATTCGAGCTGCAGCCGCGCGACGTCGTGTACGTCGACAGCACGAAGCTCGCGCGCTTCGGCCGCGTGCTTGCGCAACTGTTGCCGGCCATCAACGCGGGCCTGACCGCCGCGATCGTCACGAAATGATGAACCGGATCCTGGTGGTGTGTACCGGCAACGTCTGCCGCAGCCCGGCCACGCAGGCGCTGCTGTCGCGCGCATTGCCCGGCCGCACGATCGAGTCGGCCGGCCTCGCGGCGATCGGCGGCACGCCGATCGATCCGGTGATGAACGAATTGCTGGCCGCGCGCGGCTTCGGGGGGGCGTCGCACCGGGCGCGACGCGTCGACGATCGCGTCTGCCGGTGGGCCGACCTGATTCTCGTGATGGAGACCGCGCAGCGCCATCTGATCGAGCGGAGCCACCCGATGACGCGCGGCCGCGTGTATCGCCTCACCGAGCGCTACCGGACCGACGTCCCCGATCCGTATCGCCGAAGCCGCCACGTGTACGACTACGCGCTGAAGCTGATCGAGCACGGCGTCGTCGACTGGGCCGACCGGATCGCCCGCCTCGAATCGGACTGGCCGCGACGCCCTGATCCCGGCGCGGATGCGCCGGAACACTTGAAGTGAGCCTCAGATGAATGCAACCAATCCTGGTCGACTCCTTGAACGCGATGCCGACGAGCTCGACGTGCGAGGCCTGCTCGACGTGCTGATCGCGCACGCGGGCCGCATCGTCGCGGTCACTGCGACGTGTACCGCGCTCGGCGCCACGTATGCGCTCGTCGCGAAGCCGGTCTACAAGGCCGACATTGCCGTGCAGGTGGAAAGCGGCGGCTCCGACCTGCGCAGCATGGCGGAAGGCGGGCTCGTCGGCGGCCTCGGCGCGCTGTTCGACGTGAAGTCGACCGACGACGGCGAAATGGAAATCCTGCGCTCGCGGCTCGTGACCGAACCGGTGGTCGACGTCCAGCGCCTGTATATCGACGCGCGGCCGCGCCGTGTGCCGGTGATCGGGGCCGCGATCGCGCGCTTCAATCGCGGGCTGTCGACGCCCGGCCTGTTCGGGATAGGCGGATTCGTCTGGGGCAAGGAGCGCATCGACGTGGCCGCGTTCGACGTGCCGTCCGACTTCCACGAGCACCCGTTCATCGTCACGTTGCTGGGCGACGGTCGCTATCGACTGTCCGGCGACGATCTCGATCGCGACGTGGAAGGCGGGATCGGCGAGCCGCTGTGCGTGAAGACGGCCGCCGGCGATGTGATGCTGCAGGTCGCCGGCGTCGACGCCGCTGCCGGTGCGCAGTTCGTCGTGAAGGCCGAGTCGAAGCAGGTCGTGCTCGCCGAACTGCGGAAGAAGCTGTCGATCGCGAACCGCGGCAAGGATCAGTCCGGCGTGATCGGCGTGTCGTACGAAAGCCGCGATCCGGTGCGCGCGGCGGCCGTGCTGAACGCGATTGCCGACAACTACGTGCAGCAGAACGCGAACCGCAAGGCGGCGACCGCCGAGAAGTCGCTGGCGTTCCTCGACAATCAGGTACCGACGGTGGAGCGTCGGTTGCGTATGGCGGAGGACCGTCTCAATGCGTACCAGGCCCGCCATGAAATCGTCGATCTGACCGAACAGGCAAAGGCGATGCTGACGCAATCGACGACCGTGCAGACGTCGCTGTTCGAACTCGAACAGAAGCGGCTTGCGTTGGCGTCGACGTTGACGCCGGCGCACCCGGAGCTCACCGCGGTCGACCGGCAGATCGCCGCGGCCCGCGCGCAGATCGGGAGGGTGAACGACGCGATCCGGCGCCTGCCCGACGCGCAGCGCAACATCGTGCGGCTGCGCCGCGACGTGACGGTGCAGACCGAGATCTACGTCGGCCTGCTGAACAGCATCCAGCAGCTTCGCGTCGCGACCGCGAGCAAGATCGGCAACGTGCGCGTGATCGATCGCGCGATCGTGCCGGACGAACCCGTGCGGCCGAAGCCGTTACTGATCACGGCGATTGCCGCGCTGGTGGGCCTCTTGCTCGGCACGTGCGGCGTCGTCGGCCGTGCGGTGCTGTTCGGCCGCGTCACCGATCCGGCCGAGATCGAGCGCGACACGGGCCTGAACGTGATGGCGACGATTCCGCACAGCGCCGCCCAGCGCCGGCTCGCGCAGCGCGCCGCCGCGGCGCAGGGCGCTGCGCCCATCCTGTCGCTTGCACGGCCGAACGAACCGGCGGTGGAGGCGCTGCACAGCCTGTGCACGGCGCTGCGGTTCCAGCTGCTGGACTGGCCCGAACGCAACCGCGTGTTGATCACCGGGCCTTCCGCGGGCGTCGGGAAATCCTTCGTGTCGGCCAACGTCGCCGCCTTGCTCGGACAGTCGGGCCAGCGCGTGTTGCTGATCGACGGCGACCTGCGACGCGGGGAGCTGGCGAAGCGTTTCGGTGTACGGCCGGATATCGGCCTGTCGACCTTGCTTCGCGGCGGCGCGACCGTCGACGACGCCATCGTGCGCGATATCGCGCCGAACGTCGATCTTCTGCCGGCCGGCCCGCGTACCGACCGGCCGGTCGAGCTGCTGTCATCGGATCGGCTGTCGGCATTGCTGACACGCGTCGGCCGCGATTACGGCGTCGTGCTGCTCGACGCGCCGCCGCTGCTGCCGGTGACGGACGCCACGGTGCTGGCCGCGCACGCGGACACGATCCTGCTCGCCGCGCGCTCCGGTGTGACGACCACGGGCGAACTGCTCGAATCGGCGAAGCGCATCGAGCGTGTCGGCGCGCGCACGACGGCCGTCGTGTTCAACGGCTTCCGGCCGGGGCTGCGCTCCGCCCGGTACGGCAACTACGGCGCTTACGCGTATGACCGCGCCGATTCGCACACCGCTGCGGATCGCCCGTGATCCGTCGATGGAGAATCCGATGACCCACCCCTACGAAAACATTCTCGTGACGTTCGGCACCCGTCCGGAAGCCATCAAGATGGCGCCGCTCGTCCATGCGTTGCGGGCTCGCGAAGGCGTGCGCTGCGGCGTCTGCGTGACGGCCCAGCATCGCCAGATGCTGGACCAGGTGCTCGACCTGTTCGGCATCGTGCCGGATTTCGATCTCGACCTGATGCGCGCCGGGCAGACGCTCGGCGGCCTGACCGGGCACATCCTCAATGCGCTCGACCCGGTGCTCGATGCGTTCCGGCCCGATCTCGTGCTCGTCCACGGCGATACCACCACGACGCTCGGCGCGACGCTCGCCGCTTACTACCGGCGCGTTCCGGTGGGGCACGTGGAAGCCGGCCTGCGTACCGGCAACCTGTATTCGCCATGGCCGGAGGAGGCGAATCGCCGGGTGACGGGCGCGCTCGCGCTGCATCACTTCGCGCCGACCGAGACGTCGCGCGCGAACCTGCTGGCCGAAGGCGTCGAGGCCGGACGGGTCCACGTGACCGGCAACACGGTGATCGACGCGCTGCTGACGGTCACCCAACGCCTGACGCACGATCGGGCGCTGGTGCAGCAGATGCGCGAGCGATTCCCGTTCGTCGACGACGCACGACGCATGATTCTCGTCACCGGCCACCGCCGCGAGAACTTCGGTCGCGGCTTCGAACAGATCTGCGAGGCGGTCGCGACGATCGCGAAGCGCTATCCGGCGTGCCGGATCGTCTATCCGATGCACCTGAATCCGAACGTGCGGGAGCCCGTCACGCGGCTGCTCGGCGACATCGACAACGTCATGCTGATCGAGCCGCAGGAGTATTTGCCGTTCGTCTATCTGATGAGTCGCGCGTGGCTAATCCTGACCGATTCCGGCGGCATTCAGGAAGAAGCGCCGTCGCTCGGCAAGCCGGTGCTCGTGATGCGCGACACCACCGAGCGGCCGGAAGCCGTCGCGGCCGGCACGGTCCGGCTGGTCGGCACCGAGGTCGAGCGGCTGGTCGGCGCGGTGGTCGAGCTGTGGGAGGACGGCCGCGCCTATCGCGCGATGAGCCGCGCGCACAACCCGTACGGCGATGGCCGCGCGAGCGGGCGGATCGCCGATCTGCTCGTGTCGCCGCCCACGTCGACGCAGGGGCCGGCTCATCTGGCCGGCACGCTCTGCTGAATTCCCTGACGTCTGGAGAACCTCATTCATGTCATTCGAAACCGTTTCCGTCATCGGGCTGGGCTATATCGGCCTGCCTACCGCAGCGGCATTTGCCGCACGTCGTAAAAGCGTGATCGGCGTCGACGTGTCGCAACATGCGGTCGACACGATCAATCGCGGCCAGATTCACATCGTCGAACCCGAGCTCGACATGCTCGTGCATGCGGCCGTGACGCAGGGCCATCTGCGTGCGACGACGGCGCCCGAGCCGGCCGATGCGTTCCTGATCGCGGTGCCGACGCCGTTTACCGACGGCAACAAGCCCGACCTGAGTTACATCGAGGCCGCGTGCCGGTCGATCGCCCCGGTGTTGAAGAAGGGCGATCTGGTGGTGCTGGAGTCGACGTCGCCGGTCGGTGCGACCGAGCGGATGGCGGCGTGGCTCGCGGCGCAACGCCCGGATCTGACGTTCCCGCAGCAGGCCGGCGAGCGCTCGGACATCCGTATCGCGCATTGTCCGGAGCGCGTGCTGCCGGGCCACGTGGTGCGCGAGCTCGTGGAGAACGACCGCGTGATCGGCGGGATGACGCGCAAGTGCGGCGCGCGTGCACAGGAGTTGTACGCGGTGTTCGTGCGCGGCGAGTGCATCCTGACCGATGCGCGTACGGCCGAAATGTGCAAGCTGACCGAGAACTCGTTCCGCGACGTGAACATCGCGTTCGCCAACGAGCTCTCGGTGATCTGCGACCACCTCGACATCAACGTGTGGGAACTGATCCGGCTGGCGAACCGCCATCCGCGCGTGAGCGTGCTCCAGCCGGGGCCGGGCGTCGGCGGACATTGCATCGCGGTCGACCCGTGGTTCATCGTCGATTCGGCGCCGGAGCATGCGCGGTTGATCCGCACCGCGCGCCATGTGAACGACGACAAGCCGCATTTCGTGGTCCAACGCGTGCGGCACGCGGCGAGCCGTTTTCGCGAGCCGGTGATCGCGTGTCTCGGCCTCGCGTTCAAGGCCGATATCGACGATCTGCGCGAGAGCCCGGCGATGGAGATCGTCGACGCGCTCGCCGAGCATACCGACGCGACGCTGCTGGTCGTCGAACCGAACGTCGACGCGTTGCCGGCGTCGCTCGAGGCAAAGGCCCGGCTCTGCGATCTGCATACCGCGCTGGCGGAAGCCGACGTGATCGTCATCCTCGTCGATCACGCGCCGTTCCGTCGCATGGACCCGGTGCGGCTGCAGACCAAGGTCGTGATCGACACGCGCGGCGTGCTGGCGCGCGCGTGACTGACGGGATGCACGCGTCATGATGCGGAACGCCGATGCCGGAAAGCTGCTGGGCCGTCTCGAGGCGCTCGTCTGTACGGGCGCGCCGGGCCTGTATCGCGTGCTGACGTTCTGGGTCATCCAGCGAATCTATTCGCTGGACGAACTCGGACATGCGGCGTCCAACATGTCGATCGCGCAGATGATCGGCTTCTTCACGGCCATCGGCTGGGCGACGCTGATCCTGGTGCGCGTGCCGGCCAGCGACGGGCGGCAGGCGGCGCGCGACGCGTTCTACTCGCTGGTGTCGATGGCGGGATGGACGACCGTGGCCGCCACGTTCGCGTGCATGCTGGTATCCGCGAGCGGTCTTCTCGCGTTCGATCTCGGCGGCGTGATCGCGTTGATGTGGGGCTGGACCGTGTATCAGCTTGCGCGGCATTTCTTCGTGTCGACGCGTCGCTACCGGATCACGATTGCGTTCGACTGCGTGCTGATCGCCGGTTCGTGCGCGATGCTCCAGGCCGGCACGCGTTACGGCTATTCGGCATCGATGTGCCTGGCGCTCTCGCTGATCGTGGTGGCCGTCGCGATGTTCGTCGCGATCGGTGCGCCGGCGCGTGGCGTGTTCTCGGCGCGTATCGACATGAAGGGGCTGCAGTTCGGGCTGACCAATTTCCTGTCCGGCGGTATCGCGCTGGCGACCGTGCCGGCGGCCAAGGCGATGTGCGGTGCGTCGTTCGCGGGGATGCTGTCGCTGTTCGCGTCGGTGACGGCGGTCGGCAACCTGCTGCCGCGCGCCATCTCGATCGCGCAGTTGCCCGATCTCGTGAGGCGGAAGAGGGACAAGGCGCCGCTGGATACGACGCTGGGCGCGATGCGGCGGAATATCGGGCGGTCGAATGTGGTCGTGCTCGTCGCGAATCTGGCGATCGTGGTGGGGCTGACCTATCGGGCGGGGCTGGATAGCCCGGACACGTCCATGACGCTCGCGGGCGGTGCATTGCTGGCGATTCAGTGCGCGGCCGGCGTGCTCGGCGTGGTGGGCAGCAACGTGATGATGGCGTTCGAGAAAAGCGCCGTCACCGCGCGGATCAACCTCGGTACGTCGGCGCTGTTCGTCGCGTTGCTCGGCGGCAGCGTCGCGATCGGCGGCGAAGCCGGGTTCTTTTGCATGCTCGCGTCGGCCATCGTGGTCACGCTGATCCGGAACGGGATCGTGGTCTTGCATGCGCGACGGGTATGTTCCGCGTATGCGGCATCGAACAGCGTAGGCAACGTTGCGGTCGCGTCGGGAGTGCGCCCATGAGCGTCGCGATTCGAGCGCCGGCGATGGTGGATCGTCGCTCGCGGGTCGCCGACCTGGGCGCTGGCCTGCTGGCGTTGGCGTATTTCGTCTTCTGCGTCAGCGATACGTTGCTCACGCTCGACGACGATCGCTCGCAGGTCGTCAAGATGGGCGCGTTCGCGCTGGTGTTCGCGGCGATCCTGCTGCGTCCGCGCGTTCATCGGCTGGCCGTCGTTGTGCTGCCCGTCGCGGTGTCGCTGTGCATCGGCATGCTGCTGTCGTTCAATAAGGCGGCGGGCGTCGAGGAACTCGTCCGCTTCCTCTTTCCGGTCGCGATCACGGTGGCGATCTTCCCGTACCGCGACCGGCTCGACGTGCTGGTCAAGACGTTCATCGGCGTGGTCGTCAGCAACGATCTATTCCAGTTGTACTTCTATGCTTCGTACGCGAGCGGGCTGCCGTTGTTCATGCCGGTCCGGATCGACTCGGGGCTGTTCCTGCGCGCACAGGGATGGATGGGATTCTTCTCGGAATTCAGCTTCATCAATCTCTGCGCCTTCCTGCTGTGCCGCTGGTACTGGTCCGGCCGCCGCGCGGCGATGGCGTCGTGGGGCTTTCTGTTCTTCGGATTGCTCGGCTTCTCGTTCAAGCTGTTCGCGGCGCTGGCGTTCTATCCGTTCGTGAGGAACGTCAGGGACGTGCGCGCCTGGCTGGCCGCGGCCGGTATTGCGGGCGCGATGCTCGTGCTGATGGCGATGGGCGTACTCGATTCGCTGTTGAAGGTCGGCATGGCGAAGATCCTGTTCTATGTCGTCGCGGGCAATTCGGCGCGCGCCGAGTCCTATCGCGTGATGTTCGAGTCGATCCGCAACGGCAATCTGCTCGGCGAGGGGCTGGGCAGCTTCGGCGGCCCGGCGTCGGTCAAATTCTCGTCGCCGCTGTACCCGCTTTATCACTTCGACTGGTATGGGCTCGGCGGGCTGTTGAAGACCACCGACACGTTCTATCCGCACCTGTTCGTCGAGATGGGCGTGTTCGGCGCGATCGCGTGGCTCGTGTTCGTGATGGCCTACGGACAGGCACGGCGCAAGCCGGCCGTCTG
>NZ_JBYQCG010000135.1:0-7491 GCF_057837105.1 Burkholderia sp. APQ4-4ca
ATCGCGTGGCGTTTTTCTTTTCCGGCCCGAAACAACGCGTGAATCCCCGATACGTTGCGCGATACGCGCCCGGCATCGCATCGTCACCGGCAATCCGATTCGCCACACAACCGCCGCTGCACGGCGCGTAGAATCGTGTGCGCATCGACGCGGCACTTTCGCCCGTCACCCGACTTCCACCGCATCAAAACAACGACGCGCAATCCGCGCGACTGAGAGCACACGATCATGTCCGAGGTCACGACCGCCGCATCATCGGCGAGCAACGACGAAATCGCCGCTTACGTCGGCACGAAAGCCGCCTGGTTCGAACGGAAGTGGGCGATCGCCGAATCGCGCAGGAGCCGGCAGTCGTGGAACTGGGCCGCGTGCTTCCTCGGCCCGGTCTGGATGGCGTATCGATGCATGTACTGGCAGGCGGCCGCCGTGCTTGCCGCCACGCTGGGCATCACGCTGGTCGAGTTGCTGTACTTCCCGACCTACTTCGAATCGAGCACGCTCGACCCGATTACGATCGGGATCGCGGTCTCGATCGGCTGGTGCGGGAACAGCCTCTACAAGCGGCACGTCGAGCGCCAGATCGAAAAACTGCGCCCGAACGCGACGTCTCGCGAATCGTTGCTCGCGCTGCTCGAGGCGCAAGGCGGCACGAACTGGCTGGCGGCGGCCGGCTTCTCCATCGCCACGCCGCTGCTCGGCGTCCTGCTGTACATGATCGGCAACGCCGGAGGCGCGATGTACTGATCGCGGTAACCGCCGATCGGTAAACGCAGCGCAGAAAGGAAAGGGCGGCACCGGCGGGCACATCGCACACGGCGCATGCTCGCGCCGCTCTCAATGCAGATGCTTCAATTTGTCAGGATTGCGCACGACATAGATCGCGACGATCTTCCCGTCGTCGATTTCGAGCGCGGTCGTCGTCTGCAGCTCGCCGTCGGCTTCCAGCGTAACGAAACCCGGCAGCCCGTTGATGAACCCGGCCCGCACGAGCGTCGACGCATGCGTCGCGAACAGCTCGGCGAGGTACGTATGCACCCGCATCACGAGTTCGAAGCCGAATACCGGCTTGCCGGCCGCGGATGAACGCGTCCTGCACGATGTCGTCGGCGTCCGCGACGGAACCGAGCATCCGGTACGCGACGCGGATCAGCGTGCGGCGCAGCGGATCGAAGCTCGCCGCCGCGTCGGCCCGTTCGTCGGCGTTGCCGCTGGCCGGCTCGAGGTTCGGCATCAGGCCACGATCTTCGCGGCGGCGGCCTTCGCGTCGGCCGGGTCGACCCACAGCCCGAAGCCGACGGCGAGCCGGTTCCAGCCGTTGATCACGTTGATCATCACCGTGAGTTTCACCTGTTCCTCCTCGCTGAAATGGTCGTTCAGCGCCGCACGGGCCGCTTCGTGCGCCGCGTGGCCCTCCGACAGCCGCGTGAGCGCCTCGGTCCAGCCGAGCGCCGCGCGTTCGCGGTCGGTGTAGCAGGGCGCTTCGCGCCACGCGGACAGCAGATGGATGCGCTGCTCGGTCTCGCCTTGCTCGCGCGCCTCGACGGTGTGCATGTTAAGGCAGTTCGCGCACGCGTTGATCTGCGACGCGCGGATCTTGACCAGCTCGATCAGCGTCGGCTCGAGGCTCCCGGCCGCGGCGACCGACACGGTCATCCAGCTTTTCATCAGCGCGGGGGCGGCGGCAAACGGATTGAGTTTCGCAGTCATGGTTCCTTCTCCTTTCGTGTGGGTTGCGCCGATATGACGAGCGAGCACCCCGCGCGTGTGACATCGATGCACAAAATTTCTTTGGAATGGTCGAAACGGGTAGCTGCACGCGAAGGGCGGAGCCGTGGAGCAGGGCAGTAATCAGGTTGCGTGATCGACTGACGAATCGGCTGCATGACGCCGCTGCGCCGACGAACGCGCGATCGACCTTTCACGCACGCGGTGCGGCTGTCACCGGACGTCAGGAGTCCGCAGCCGCGGGCACGCGCATTGCATCCATTGGCCGAACCCCGTCACGACAGGCGTCGGCGGTTCCTGAAACACGCGACGCTCCCACCACGCATGCTTTCATTTTTCTTTCATATTCGTTTCACCGGAAATCCGATTCGCGACGTTCACATTTCTGGACCATACTGTTCCGCACGGGCAGATGAAGTGACGCCGCATCCGCGGCCCGGCGCGCGCGCCGGCTGCCCGACGACGCAGCAGCACATTGCCCGTCAGCCGCGCGCATCCCAGCGCAAGGCTTTCCCTTTTCCGGCAACGCAACGCAGCGAATCGCGACGTGAACGGTAAACCGATGAGCCTTCTTGCATCCCAGCTTCAGCGCCGTTACCAGGACGTGCGCGCCCATAGCGTCGCGTTGACCGCGACGCTGTCCGCCGAAGACCAGGCCGTGCAGTCGATGCCCGACGCGAGTCCGACGAAATGGCATCTCGCGCATACGACCTGGTTCTTCGAAACCGTCGTGCTGATGCGCCGCGTGCCCGGCTACGCGCCGTTCGACGACGCGTTCCAGTTCCTCTTCAATTCCTATTACGAAGCGCTGGGCCCGCGCCATCCGCGGCCGCAGCGCGGGCTGCTCACGCGGCCGTCGCTCGACGACGTGCATGCGTATCGGCAATACGTCGACGACGCGATGCTGCGCGCGCTGGCCGGCGCCGATGCGGCGCTGCTCGACGCGATCGCGCCCGAGCTCGTGCTCGGCCTGCATCACGAACAGCAGCATCAGGAGCTGATCGTCACCGACATGCTGCATGCGTTCTCGTGCAACCCGTTGAAGCCGGCGTTCCGGCCGCATGACGCGACGGACGGCCACGCGATGGCCGCGGGCGACGCCGGCCCGTTGCGCTGGCTGCCTCAACCGGGCGGGCTCGTCGAGATCGGCCACGACGGAGACGCCTTCTCGTTCGACAACGAACGGCCGCGTCACACCGCGCTCGTGCGGCCGTACGAGATCGCGAACCGCCTCGTGACGAATGCGGAATTCGCGGCGTTCGTCGCCGACGGCGGCTATACGCGCCCCGAGTTCTGGCTGTCCGACGGCTGGGCCACGGTGCAGCGGGAAGGGTGGCAAGGGCCCGCGTACTGGATGCCGGACGACGACGATGCGGCCGCCACACGGGTGCGTCGCACGTTCGGCCTGCACGGCGTCGAACCGCTCGCGCCCGACGCGCCGGTGTGTCATGTGAGCTTCTACGAAGCGGCCGCGTATGCGGAATGGGCCGGCGCGCGGCTGCCGACCGAATTCGAATGGGAAACCGCGTTCGCGGCCGACGGGATCCGCCAGATGCTCGGGCACGTGTGGCAGTGGACGCGTTCGTCCTACGAGCCGTATCCGGGATTTCGGCCGCTCGCCGGGGTAGCGGCCGAATACAACGGCAAGTTCATGGTCGGCCAGCAGGTCCTGCGCGGCAGCAGCATCGCGACGCCGCCCGGGCACGAACGGCCGACGTACCGCAATTTCTTTCCGCCGGCGGCACGCTGGCAATTCACGGGGGTGCGACTTGCGCGAGACGTCTGACCTGACGGCCACGAGCGGTGGCCTGCAACCCGCCCGCGATTCGCGGCCGAGCGCGTTCGAGCGCGACCTGATCGACGGACTGTCGCGCACGCCGCGCAGCATCCCGCCGAAATATTTCTACGATGCGGCCGGCTCCGCGTTGTTCGACCGCATCTGCGAACTGCCGGAGTACTACCCGACGCGCACCGAACTCGGCATCCTGCGCGATCGCGCGGCCGAGATCGTGCGGCGCGTCGGCCCGCATGCGGACATCGTCGAATTCGGCGCGGGTTCGCTCGAGAAGATCCGCGTGCTGCTCGACGCGTTCGCGAGCAACTACGCGAACGCGCCGGCGCGCTACGTGCCGGTCGACATCTCGGCCGCCTACCTGCACGATGCAGCCGCGCGGCTGCGTGCGGCCTATCCGTGGCTCGACGTCGCGCCGCTCGCGGCCGACTACACGAAGGCCGAGCAACTGGCCGAACTGACCGACACGCCGCGGCGGCGCATCGGCTTCTTTCCCGGCTCGACGATCGGCAACTTCTCGCCGGAAGAGGCCGATACGTTCCTGCGTGACGCCGCGCGGCTGCTGCGCGGCGGCGGCCTGCTGGTGGGCGCTGATCTCGTGAAGGACGAGCGCACGCTGCATCACGCGTACAACGATGCGCAGGGCGTGACCGCGCAGTTCAACCTGAACCTGCTGGTGCGCGCGAACGCGGAGCTCGGCGCGGACTTCGACGTCGACGCGTTCTCGCATTGTGCGTTCTACGACCGCGAGCGGCAGCGCATCGAGATGCATCTCGTCAGCGACGTCGCGCAGACGGTGCACGTGCGCGGCCACGCGTTCCGCTTCGAAGCCGGCGAGCGTATCCACACGGAGAACTCGCACAAGTTCACGATCGACGGCTTCCATGCGATCGCACGCCGCGCCGGGTTCGCACCCGATACCGTGTGGACCGACGCGGACAACCTGTTCAGCGTTCACTGGCTGCGCAGCGTCGACGATATTCGCGCGTAACGCGCGCCGCTACGAGCCGCCCGCGCCGCAAGGTGAGGGCGGCTCGCTCCCCGTGCATACCGGCGTGTTCGCTCCGATCGCCGGTTTCGTGCCGAAAATCCCCTTTTTACCGAGCCGGTGCGCCGCCGCAACGGTGTCTGGAATGTCGCCTTTGCCTTGCTCCATAAGGCTTTGCGGGCACCCGTAAACGTCCGTTACCTGTCTCGCATACCCGTTTCACCTGTGTCAGCGTCCGATGCCTAGACTCCGAACCGTAGTCACATGACGCACGACACGTGCAGGGAGTCGCGAAATGAGCAAGAAACTTATTCTCGGTGCAGTTCTCGGTGTAGCGGCGCTGGCAGCTTCGGGCGTCGCGTCGGCCCACGTCGACCTGTCGGTCGGCATCGGCGTGCCGGGCGTCTATACGGCGCCGGCGCCCGTCTACGTGGCGCCGCCCCGCCCGGTGGTGTACGCGCCGGTCGGTTATCGCGACTACGGCTGGCGTCAGCGTGAATGGCGCGAACGCGAATGGCGCCGTCATGAATGGCGCGAGCACGAGTGGCGCGATCGCGGCGGGTGGCGCGGCCGCTGGGACTAAGCGCGGCGACCGGCTCGCGAGAGCACTGATCACGACGACACGAGGAGAGTGATCGCATGAATCCCATCCGGCACATCGGACGGTACGCAACCGCCGCGGTCGTTGCGCTCGCAACGATCGGCAGCGCGCACGCTGCAGGCTGCATGAAGGGCGCGGTGGTCGGCGGTGTGGCCGGCCACTATGCGGGGCACCACGCGGTGGCCGGCGCGGTCGGCGGCTGTATCGTCGGCCATCACATGGCGAAGAAGCACGCGCAGGAGCAGGCCGCGCAGCACAAGGCCGCCGCGCAGGGCGTGCAGCCGGCGCAGTAACGGCGCCTTCACCGGGGGCGACGCGGCGGCGTCGCCCCCGGTCCTTGTTCCTGGAAGGGCGACACGCGGGCACCCAACCCTGGGACAAGGATTGATCCGCCGACAAAAAAGGCGGCTCGTCGCCGCCCTTCGTCTCACCGCCCCGCGCCCGCCGTCGGCGCCGCGGGTTCGAACAACGCATCGACCTGCGTGACCCGCACGAAGCGCGCCGCGCCGTCACCTTCGACCAGCGCGCGGAAATGCGCTTCGCCGCACGCGAGCTTCGCGCGCTCGTGCTCGCTCGGCACGTGGCCGTCCGCATTCGGCGTATCGACGACGAAGTACAGCCGCTCGCCGCCGTCCTGTTCCGCGAGCACGGCCCAGTCCGGGTGATAGCTGCCGAGCGGCGTCTGCACGCGGAACCACGCCGGCAGCTTCGCGTACAACTTCACGCCGTCGTGCGCCTCGAGCGCATCGGCGAACGTGCGCTCGGCATCCGTCTCGCACACGACCGCTTCATGGATCGACTTGCGCGCGTCCAGCCGCAAGTTGCGCAGATACCCGGTCAGGGCCTCGCTCTCGAACGATTCGAGCGCATGCACGTGGCGCTCGCCGAGCTTGCGGTACGCGATGCCCGCGACGAGCGCGAGCCGCTTGCAGCGGTTGATCGCATCGGCCGCAACGGTGATGAACTGCTGCGGATTCACACGGAAATCGTCGAGCCGGCCGCTGTCGGCGAGGATCGTCGCAAGCGAACGGCGCGTGAGCTGCGTACGGTCCTGCAGCTCGGTGAGCAGGTCGGGCAGCGGCAGTTCGCCTTCGTCGAGCAGCACGGTGCCGGCGCCGGCCACCTCGATCGCCTCGATACCGGCCTTGCCGATGTCGATCTCGGCCTTGCGCCATTGCAGCCGCGCACGCGCGATGTCCGGCGCGTCGCGCAGCGCGGCCGTGCAGTCGCGCACCAGCTTCGCGTTGTCGAACTCGACGCGGTACACGGTGCGATGGCGGATGCGATCCCACAGCGCGCGGAAATCCTCGCCGAACACGACGGCCTTGCCCGACGCATCGCGCCGCAACGCGATCGCGCGGCGCTCGTCGGCATTGCGCACCGCGAAGCGGCCCGACAGCTTGCGCAGCGTCGCGACGATCGGCGCGCGCAGTCGCTCGAATGCATCCGGCAGCACGAGCGCGCTCTGGCGCAGCGCATCCTTCAGCCGGTCGAGCACCTTGCCCTGCGCATCGACGTAGCCCTGCTCGTGCAGATGGTTCCACAGCACGCGCGACAGCTCGATGCCGAGCGCATGCGCGGGGCCGCCGTCTTCCTGCACCGGCAGCGCCGCGAACTGGTGTTCCTCGACGATCCCGAAACGGATGCCCGTATCGGCCTCGATTTCCTTTTGCAGGTTCTCGGCGAACGACTCGTAGCGTTCGGTCGCGATCACGGTGAGCGTGTTCACGCCCGCGTCGCGCACGCGTTCGCCGTCCTGGTCGACGGCGAGGCGCAGCCCGCGGCCGAGCGTCTGGCGGCGCTCGCGCTCGGTCTGGATGTCGCGCAGCGTGCAGATCTGGAACACGTTCGGGTTGTCCCAGCCTTCCTTCAGCGCCGAGTGCGAGAAGATGAACTTCAGCGGCGTGTCGAACGACAGCAGCGCTTCCTTCTCGCGCATGATCAGGCCGTACGCACGTTCCGCGTTCTCGCGGGCCGCCGCGCTGCTTTCGCTCGTGTCGGTCCAGCCGCCCTTGCGGTCGATCGAGAAGTAGCCGTTGTGCGCACGTTCGACTTCCAGCGCGACGTCCACGCCGTCGAACAGCGCCCGGTAGGCCGGCACGCGCGCCGCGCGCGCATATTCCTCTTCGAAGATCAGCGCGTAGTCGCCCTTCACGGGCACGCCGTTCTCGTCGTAGCGGCGATAGCGTTCGACCGAATCGACGAAGAACAGCGACAGCACCTTCACGCCGCGCTCGGCGAGGCGCAATTCCTTGTCGAGATGCTCGCGGATCGTGCGGCGGATCATCTCGCGCTGCACGGCTAGCGTGTCGATGTCGCCGAACGCCTCGCCGAGCGACAGGAACGCCTCGCCTTCCGGGTGACGCAGCTCGACGTATTCGGCGC
>NZ_JBYQCG010000135.1:7511-59304 GCF_057837105.1 Burkholderia sp. APQ4-4ca
CGCGCCGCGCGCGCATATTCCTCTTCGAAGATCAGCGCGTAGTCGCCCTTCACGGGCACGCCGTTCTCGTCGTAGCGGCGATAGCGTTCGACCGAATCGACGAAGAACAGCGACAGCACCTTCACGCCGCGCTCGGCGAGGCGCAATTCCTTGTCGAGATGCTCGCGGATCGTGCGGCGGATCATCTCGCGCTGCACGGCTAGCGTGTCGATGTCGCCGAACGCCTCGCCGAGCGACAGGAACGCCTCGCCTTCCGGGTGACGCAGCTCGACGTATTCGGCGCCCTTCACCGCATGCACCTCGCCGATCCGCAGCCCCGCATACAGCGCGCGCTTGGTCAGGCGCTCCAGATCGTCGCCGTCGGTGGTCGACACGATCTGGCGCTTCACGCCGGCCGCGGTCGCGACGTCGAGCTCGACGCGCGCGCTGATCGCGCCGCGCCGGTTCGACACGCCGATGAGCCGCACGTACGGCTTGTTGTGCGCATCCTCGACGATCGCCGACGCGATCTCGATCTGCTTGACGAGCTTGCGCTCGTACGCGTCCACCGCATCGAGCCGGTACACCATGTGGTGCCGGTCGACGTGCGTGGCCGAATAGCGCAGCGTGCAGAGCGGCGCCATCGCGCCGAGCGCTTCGCGCCCGCGCCCTTCGAGGCCGCCGTCGACGCTTTGCGGCTCGTCGACGATCACGATCGGCCGCGTCGCGCGGATCAGGTCGATCGGCTTCTCGCCGCCGGTCTTCTCGCTGTCCTTGTAGAGGTTGTTGATCTCTTTCTTGTTGATCGCGGCGACCGTCATCACCATGATCTGGATCGCCGCGCTCGCCGCGAAATGGCGCACCTGGCCGAGCTTCGCGGAGTCGTACAGGAAGTAGTCGTACGGCACGCCCGCGTACAGCGCGCGGAAGTGATCCTCGGTGATCGCGAGCGTCTTGTGCACGCCTTCCTTGATCGCGATCGACGGCACGACGATCACGAATTTCGTGAAGCCGTAGCGGCGGTTCAACTCGAAGATCGTGCGCAGGTACACGTAGGTCTTGCCGGTGCCGGTCTCCATCTCGACGGTGAAGTCGCGCGAGCCGGGCAGGCCGGACGGCGGCAGGCCGCCGCGCAGCTGCACGTCGGCGAGATTGCGCGCGAGCGCGTCGTCGGTCAGCGACAGCCGGTTGCCGACGCCTTGCTCCGATACCGCGAAGCCGAGCGAGCCTTGCGCGGCGGCCGTCGTGCCGGGCGCGGCGTTCGCGAGCACGCTGAAGTCGCCGCGATACGATTCCTGGCCGCGAAACAGGTCGCAGACGGCGTCGATCGCCTCGCGCTGGTAGTCGAGATCCGCTTCGAAATGCAGCCGCATCACAGGCTCCGCACGCGCTTCACGCCGTGCTGTTCGAGCAGCGCGGCGAGATTGAGCTTCGCGACGTCGTCGACGAAGCCGCTGTCGCGGAACAGGCACGTGACGTCGTGCGACGCGCCGGTCGCATCCAGCAGGTCGACGATGCCGTCGGCGAGCGGGCCCGCGTCGTCGCGCGAGATGCGCGCGTCGAAGCACGCGACGATCGCGCGGCCGATCAGGTGCACCGTCTTGCCGGCCACCTGGTGATGCTCGACCGGCGTGCACAGGTCGAGGCCGAGCTTGAGCGTCAGCTCGGCGAGCAGGTCGTCCTCGGTGCGGCCGGTCTTCACGTGCTCGACGGACGCGAAGAGGGCATGGTCGAAGTCGTCGCGGCGCGGGTCCCACTCGATCACGTTGGTCGTGTCGAGCCGGTACACGCGAAAGCCGAGGTCGCCATAGCTTTCCGGATAGTCGCGCGCGACCTGCTGCGCGGCGCGGCGCAGGCGTTCCTTCGTGATTTCGGCGAGCGTCAGCGGCTTTTTCAGCTTCGCGCAGAAATCGGCGGCCGCGGCTTGCGTCTTGTCGCGGCGGTCGAGCGCCTCGGGCAGCTGCACGAGGATGGCGCGGCGCGCGCCGCCGTCGGTCGCGTTCACCTGCATCACCGCGTGGCCGGTCGAACCGGAGCCGGCGAAGCAGTCGAGCACGATGTCGTCGCCGCGCGTGCACCAGCCGATCACGGCCGCCGCGAAGTCGACGGGCTTCGGCAGGTCGAACGGGATGCCGAGCGCCTTCAGCAGCGCGTCGTCGGAGCCCGCGAACGGCAGCACCGACGGCACGTTCTCGTACATGTTCTCGTCGAGGTAGTAGATCCGCTGCGGCTGCGTGGTTTCATCCGGGCCGAATTCGATCTGGCCGCGCTCGAGCAGCGCCTGCATCGTCGCGGGCGGGTTGCGCCAGCCGCGCGCCGGCATCGCGCACGGCTTGCCGGTGACCGGATGGATCAGCGGCGTGAAATATTCGTCCGGCGCTTTCTTCTTGTTCGGCCACGCCATCGACACGAGGCGGTACACGCGGCCTTCCGGCGACAGCCGGTCGTACATCACCTCGCCGCCGGACAGGTTGGTCTGCGCCTTCATCCACGCGCGGTACGCCTTCTGCGCGTCCTTCGGGTTGCCGCTGCGGTACACCGCGTCGTGCGCGGCGTCGAGCATGCGCTGCGCGTTGCGCTTCGGGCGCTTGAGCGGCGCCTGCTCGAGCAGCGTCTCGGCGTTGCGCGCGAACAGCACCAGCGATTCGTGCTGATACGCGATGCCGCGCGCATCGCCCTTCGGATTGCGCTTGTCCCACACGGCCACGCCGAGCTCGTTTTCCTCGCCGAAGATCTCTCGCAGCATCAGCACGAGCGCATGCACTTCGTGCTCGTCGATGTGCACCGCGATCAGCCCTTCGTCGGACAGCAGCGCGTGCGCGAGCTTCAGGCGCGGATACATCATGTTCAGCCAGTCGGTGTGGAACCGGCCGTTCGCCTCGGTGTTGGTGCTGCGCTTCACGCCGGCGTCGGTCTGGCCCGTCATCGCCAGGTAGTGGCGGATGCTGTCGCTGAAGTCGTCCGGATAGACGAAATCGCTGCCGGTGTTGTACGGCGGGTCGATGTAGACGAGCTTCACCTTGCCCGCGTAGCTCTTGTGCAGCAGCTTCATCACGTCGAGGTTGTCGCCCTCGATCAGCAGATGGCGCGTGTCGTCCCATGCGACGCTGTCTTCGGGGCAGGGCCGCAGCGTGCCCGTCGACGGCGTGAGCGCGGCCTGGCGCGCGGCGCGCTTGCCGTGCCAGTGAAAGCCGTAGCGCTCGTCGGCATCGCCGACCGTGCGGTCGCCGACCAGCGCCTTCAGCACGTCGACGTCGACCGACGCGCCGTCCGGGCCTTCGGTCACGAGTTCGGGGAACAGCGCCTTCAGGCGCGCGACGTTGTCGGCGGTGAAATCCGTCGACATCGCCTGCGGGCTGGCCGCATCGAGTTTCTGCATCGTCTTTTCCATCGGAGCCCGGCCGCGCGCGCCAGGACGTCGGGCGCGCTCACGGCACCGGCGGCAATGGCCGCCCGGGCAAACCCGAAACGCTAGCGAGTCGGTCGGCGCAGGTCAAGCACCGATGTGAGCCGAACGTGCTGGTATCGGCCGCGATCGACCGCCGGACGGGGCGGGAGCGGGGGGCCGGCCGGTTGTCGCACGGGGCGGGCGCGTCGCGGCTGCGGAAAGGACGAAAAAGGGGCACGGTCGGAATCGAATGCCGGGATGCCAGCAGGGAGAATCGCGGAAGGAAAGTGCGGCACGGGCACGACGAGTGCGGCCCGCATGAGGCGGAAGAGGTCTATGTGCGTCGGCAGCGCGCCTACCGCCACCCGATCAGCACCCGCCCCATCGCATCGACCCCCATGTCGAACAGGTGCGACACGAACGGCACCAGGTTCGGAATCATCAGCTGCACGAGCAACAGCCCGACGATCAGCGTGACGGGAAAGCCGATCTGGTACATGCCGATCTGCGGCGCCGCGCGGTTCAGGATGCCCAGCGCGAGGTTCGCGATCAAGAGCGCCACGACCACCGGCAGCGACAGCAGGAGCCCCATCTCGAACACGGTCGCGCCGAACGCGGCGAGCGTGCGCCAGCCCGGCGCGTGCAGCAGGTCGCCCGATACCGGCAGCGACTGGAACGACGCGGCGAGCGCCGCGAACACTTGCAGGTGGCCGTCCACCGCGAGGAACGCGAGCATCGCGACCGCGTTCAGGAACCGGCCCATCGCGGGCGTCGCGCCCTTCGAATGCGGATCGAAGAAGGTCGCGAAACCGAGCCCCATCGACAGCCCGATGAAGTCGCCGGCCGCCTCGACGGCCGCGAACACGAGCTGCATCGTGAAACCCATCGCGACGCCGATCAGGAACTGCGTGACGAGGATCCAGATGCCCGGCGCGGAGAACACGGTGACGTCCGGCATCGCGCCGAGCGTCGGCGCGACGACCAGCGCCATGAACGCGGCCACGCCGATCTTCACGCGCACCGGCACGGCCGCGTGACCGACCATGGGCGCCGTCGCGACGAGCGCGAGCATCCGCACGAACGGCCACAGGAAAGCGGTCAGCCAGCCGTTGAGCTGCGCGTAGGTAACCGAGAACATCGCGGGAAAGGAGAGCCGGACGCGCGACTCAGCCGGCGCCGAGCGTCGCGACGTGCAGCAGCGTCTGCCGCAGGTAGTCGAGCATCGTCGTCAGCATCCACGGGCCGGCGATCACGAGCGTCGCGGCCACCGCGAGCAGCTTCGGGATGAACGACAGCGTCGCTTCGTTGATCTGCGTCGCGGCCTGGAACAGGCTCACGACGAGGCCGACCGCGAGCGCGACCAGCAGCAGCGGGGCCGCGAGCAGCAGGCCGACCATCATCGCCTGGTGCGCCAGCGTCATCACTTGTTCGGGCGTCATCGCGCGTGTTCCTCCGCTTAACTGAAGCTCTGCGCGAGCGAGCCGATCAGCAGTTGCCAGCCGTCGACCAGCACGAACAGCATCAGCTTGAACGGCAGCGACACGGTGGACGGCGACACCATCATCATCCCCATCGACATCAGCACGCTCGCGACGACCATGTCGATGATCAGGAACGGGATGAATACCGTGAAGCCGATCTGGAAGCCGGTCTTCAGCTCGCTCGTGACGAACGCGGGCACCAGCAGCGACAGCGGCACGTCCTCGGGGCCCTGCATCGGCGCGGCCTTCGAGATCTTCGCGAACAGCGCGAGATCGGTCTCGCGGGTCTGCTTCAGCATGAAGGTCTTGAACGGCGCGACGCCGCGCTGCACGGCCTGCTCCATCGGCATCGAGCCGTCGGAGAACGGCTTGTAGCCGTCGTTGTACGCCCGGTCGAGCACCGGCGACATCACGAAGAAGGTGAGGAACATCGCGAGGCCGACGAGCACCTGGTTCGGCGGCGTCGTCGCGGTGCCGAGCGCCTGGCGCAGCAGCGACAGCACGATAATGATGCGCGTGAAGCTCGTCATCATCAGCAGCATCGCCGGCAGGAACGACAGCATCGTGAGCAGCAGCATCGTCTGCACGCTCAGCGAATAGGTGGTGCCGCCGTGCGGGCCCGGGCTCGCGTTGAACGCGGGCAGGCCGTTCGCCTGCGCGCAGGCGAGCGCGGGGGCGAGACAGAGGATCAGCACGGGCGCGACGCGCGACGCGTGACGCAGGAATGCGTGTTTCATCGGAATGCGGGGACGAAAAGAGGGCGCGGCGCCATGTCAGCGGTCCTTGCCGCGACCGAGGCGTTTCGCGGCTTCGCCCGCGAGCGCGTCGCGAAACCGCGCGCCGAACGTGCCGGGCAGGGCGCCGTCGGACGGATGGCCGCCGGCGGGCGCGTCGGCCGAGGTCGAACCCGCGGTCGCGGTAGCCGCCACCGAACCGGCCGGCAGCGTATGCAGCAGGCGTACGTTGCCCGGCGCGACGCCGAGCACGAGCCAGGTGTCGCCGATCTCGACGATCGTCGCGCTTTCCTTCGCGCCGAGCCCGACGCTCGACACGACCTTCAGCGGGCCGCCGCGTCGCGCGGGCTGGAAGCCGAAGCGGCGCGCGAGCCATGCGCACGCGAATACGAGGCCGATCACGACCGCGAGCCCGACGAGCGTCTGCAGCACCGCGCCGATGCCGAGCGACGGCACGGCCGAGCCGACCGTCACGCTCGACGCGATCGAACCGGCGTGGTTCACCGCGTTCATGTCGGCGGCGCCGGCCGGCGTGCACGCGAGCGACGCGGCAGTGGCGAATGCCGCCGCTGCAATCGCGTTGCACACGCGCCGGCCGGACTTCACGACATTCATCGATTCAGCTTCCGGATGCGTTCGGCGGGCGTGATGATGTCGGTCAGGCGAATACCGAACTTGTCGTTGACGACCACGACTTCGCCCTGTGCGATCAGGCAGCCGTTCACGAGCACGTCCATCGGCTCGCCGGCCATGCCGTCGAGCTCGACGACCGACCCTTGCGCGAGCTGCAGCAGGTTGCGGATCGCGATCTTCGTGCGGCCGAGTTCCACGGTCATCTTGACCGGGATGTCGAGGATCATCTCGATGTCGTTGTGCGTCGAGCTCGCCGCGGCCTTCGACAGCGGCTGGAACACGCCGGCGCCCGTCGCACCCGCCTGCACCGGCTGCTCGTTCTGCTCGGCGAGCGCGGCCGCCCAGTCGTCGAGGCCCTGCTCTTCGTCGGCCGCGGCCGGCGCCTTCGCGTCGGCGGCCGACGCCGCGACGGCCGCATCGGCCATCGCCTGCATGTCGTCGTCGGGCGTCTGGTTCAGCTCACTCATATCCACCTTCCTTCATCGAATCGCTCGCGCTGATCATCTTCTGCACGCGCAACGCATATTGACCATTGAAAATTCCGTAGCCGCATTCCATCACCGGCACGCCGTCGACCTTCGCGGTGATCGTGTCCTCGATCTCCAGCGGCAGCACGTCGCCCGCGCGCAGGTTCAGGATTTTCTCGAACGTCGACGAGATCTCGGCGAGATTCGCGGTCAGCTCGACCTCGGCGGCCTGCACCTGCTGCGACAGCACGCGCACCCAGCGGCGGTCGACTTCGAGCGCCTCGCCCTGGATCGGCGAGCTGAGCACGTCGCGGATCGGCTCGACCATCGAGTACGGCATGCAGATGTGCAGCGTGCCGCCCGTCGGCCCGAACTCGATCGAGAACTGCGTGACGATCACGATCTCGTTCGGCGTCGCGACGTTCGCGAACTGCGTGTGCATCTCCGAGCGCACGAATTCGAACTGCAGCGGCCGCACGCTCTTCCACGCGACCGTGTAGTGCTCGAACACGAGGTTCAGCAGCTTGCCGATGATCCGCTGCTCGGTGGCCGTGAAATCGCGGCCCTCGACGCGCGTGTGGAAGCGCCCGTCGCCGCCGAACAGGTTGTCGACGACGAAGAACACGAGGTTCGGGTCGAACACGAACAGCGACGTGCCGCGCAGCGGCTTCACGTGCACCAGGTTCAGGTTCGTCGGGATCGGCAGGTTGCGGGTGAACTCGCTGTACTTCTGCACCTTCACCTGGCTGACGGAGATTTCCGCCGTGCGCCGCATGAAGTTGAAGATGCCGATCCGCAGCAGGCGCGCGAAGCGATCGTTGATGATCTCGAGGCCGGGCATCCGGCCGCGGACGATCCGCTCCTGCGTCGCGATGTTGTAGGGGCGGACGCCCGATGTGTCGCGCTGCTCGTCGACCGAATCGGTTTCGCCCGTGACGCCCTTGAGGAGGGCATCGACCTCCTCCTGGGACATGAACTCCTGGTGACCCATACGCGCTCCTTTTGCGGCCGCGTTACTGGACGACGAACTCGGTGAACAGCACTTCGTCGACCTTCGCGCGCTGGTTGCCCGGCTGGGTCGGCTGCTCGATCAGCTCCCGCAGCTCCGTCGCGAGCGACCGTTTGCCGTCCGGCGTCGCGAGGTCCTCGGGATGCTTGTTCGACAGCGCGAGCAGGATCCGGCTGCGGATTTCCGGCATCCGCGCGGTCAGTTGCTCCTGCGCTTTCGGGTCGGTGAGCTTCAGCGACAGGCCGACGCGCAGGTAGTGCTGCACGCCGTCGTCGGACTGCAGGTTCACGGTCAGCGGGTCGAGCGGGAAGAACACCGGCGCGGCAAGCGGCGCCGGCTCGGCGGGCGCGCTCGCGTGGCCGACGCCTGCCTTGCTCAGGAACACGTACATGCCGCCGGCGGCGGCGGCAGCCGCGCCCACCGCGATGACGGCGATGAGCGCGATGCGCTTGAACTTGCCGGAGGAAGCCGGCTTGTCGGCGGTCGGGGTTGCAGTCGTGGCCATGTGAATGCGTGCGTGATGTCTCGTAGCATGCATTGTTCGGCATCCGGGCCGAGGCCGATGGGCGGAAAAGAGGGGGGAATTGCGGCTATCTCAGCCGATTGTCGGCCGGGTGTCGGCCAGATGTCGGCGCGATGCGGGGCAGGAACGGCGGGGAAACGATCGGGCGGGGGCGCGGCGGAATGCGGCCGGCGGGACCGAAGCCGGGGGCCGTCAGGCGAGCGGCGCGACGGGGCGGCCAGCGGCGCCCGCCCGCGCATCCCTCGTCAGATCGGCAGCAGCGACAGCAGCGGCGCGATCAGCACCATCGCGACGCCCGCGATCATCATCGTCAGGCTCGACACGACGCCTTCCTCGCTGCCGATCTCGCGCGCCTTCGCGGTGCCCACGCCGTGGGCGGCCGCGCCGAACAGCGCGCCGCGCGCGAGCCGCGTGCGCATCGGCACGAGCGCGAGCACCAGTTCGCCGAGCAGCATCCCGCAGATGCCGGTCGCGATCACGAAGAGCGCCGTGAGATCCTTCGGCGCGTGGATCTTGTCGGATACGGCGAGCGCGAACGGCGTCGACACCGAGCGCGTCATCAGCGAGCGCTGCAGCTCGGGCGACAGGTGCAGCAGCTTCGCGAGCAGCAGCGATCCGCACACGCCCGCGCCGATCCCGACCGCGACGCCGACCGACAGCGACAGCCAGTGGCGGCGGATCAGCTCGCGATAGTCGTAGATCGGCACCGCGAACGCGATCGTCGCCGGGCCGAGCAGCCACATCAGCCAGCGCGTGTCGCGGAAATAGACCGAATACGGGATGCCGGTCAGCAGCACGAGCAGCACCAGCACGCCGGGCACGAACACGAGCGGCGAGAACAGCAGCGTCTTCTTGTACGCATAGAGCCGCTTCGACGCGAAATACAGCACGATCGTCAGCACGAAGCAGCCGACGGAGATCGCGGTATTCACGCGGTCGGCGGGCAGGTTCGCTAGCGCGGCGAGCATGGGCGGCTCCGGCTCAGTGCGCGACGGCGCTCAGGCGCGCGCGGCGGCGTTCGGCGAACACGCGCTGCACGGCGAGCCGGCGTTCGAGCTTCGCGGCGAGATCGACCGCGACGGCCACCGCGACCATCACGAACGCGGTGCCGGCGAGCATCACCAGCGCGATGCGCCAGCCGTCCTCGCGGAACAGCCCGCCGTACTGCACGGCCGCGACGGCGGCTGGCACGAAGAACAGCAGCATGTCGGACAGCAGCCAGTTCGCGCCGTCCTTCACCCATGCCGGCGCGACGCGGCCCGAAAACAGCAGCACGAGCAGCACGGCAAGGCCGATCACGCCCGACGGAATCGGCAGCCCGACCTTGCGCACGGCCCAATCCACCGCCATCCACAGCACGCCGAGTGCGGCGGCCTGCAGCACGATCCGGCCCGTGTGCGCGAGGCTGCCCGAAGCGGCAGGGCGGGCGGCGGCAGTGGCGGTCGGCTTGTTCATGGCGGGGCTCCCTACGGATGTTTCTGTCAATGGAGCAAGTATAGGGTTTCCCCTAACCATAAATAAAATGACTTGTCTCTATCCTTGTCATTCCAATTCGGAATTCGCTTGCATTCAGCTGCACCAATCTGGGGAGTGATCGATGGAATTGCGCGCGCTGCGGTACTTCGTCGAGGTGGTTCGTCAGCAGAGCTTCACGGCGGCGGCCGACAAGCTGTTCGTCACGCAGCCGACCATCAGCAAGATGGTGAAGGCGCTGGAAGACGAGATCGGGTCGCCGCTGCTGCTGCGCGACGGCCGGCAGATGGTGCTCACCGACGCCGGGCGGATCGTGTTCCAGCGCGGCCAGGACGTGCTCGCCGCGCAGGCGCAGCTGCAGTCGGAGCTGAACGATCTCGGCACGCTCGGGCGCGGCGAGCTGACGATCGGCATCCCGCCGCTCGGCGGTTCGCTGTTCACGCCGATCATCGCCGCGTACAAGCAGCGCTACCCGAACATCGAGCTGAAGCTGTTCGAGCAGGGCGCGCGGATGATCGAGGCCGCGCTGACGTCGGGCGAGCTGGAGCTCGGCGGGCTGCTGGAGCCGGTCGATCCCGGCACGTTCGAGCGGCTGCCGATGGTGCGCGCGCCGCTGTGGCTCGTCGCGCCGCGCGAGTCGCGCTGGGAGGATCACGCGGCCGTGCCGCTCGCGGATCTCGCGCGCGAATCGTTCGTGTTCTATGCGGAAAGCCTCGCGCTGCACGACGCGGTGCTCGATGCGTGCCGGCAGGCCGGCTTCACGCCGTCGATCGTGAGCCGCAGCGGCCACTGGGATTTCATGGCGGCGCTCGTGCATGCGGGCGTCGGCATCGCGCTGCTGCCGGAGCCGTATTGCCGGCGGCTCGATGCGGGCCAGTTCACGTGCCGGCCGATCGTCGAGCCGGAAATCACGTGGGCGATCGCGCTCGGCTGGCTGAAGAAGGGCTACCTGTCGCACGCGGCGCGCGCGTGGCTCGACGTCGCGCGGGCGACGCTGCCGCTCGCGCCGAGCGACGATCTGGCGTTCGGGGGATTGCGGGCGAGGGAGTGAGGGCGGGGCCGCCGGGCGACGAAGCGAACGGCGAAACGAAAAGGGCGGCCGTCATGGCCACCCGCCGGATCGTCAATGCCCCATCGCCGGCCCCGCGCCCTGCTTCGGCTTCGTGATCCACACGAGCGCCGCGAGCGCGATGAACATCACCGCCGACAGGTGGAAGAAGTCGTTGGTCGCCATCATGAAGCCTTGCTGCGTGACGAGCTGGTTGAGCTGCGCATTGGCCGTCTGCCCGACGATGCCGAGCTGCGCGAGCGCGCCCTGATAGTCGGTCGTGTTCTGCGCGTAGACGCTCACCGATTCCGACAGCCGCGCATGATGGTAGATCGCGTCGTTCTCCCAGAACGTCGAGCTGGCCGCGGTGCCGATCGCGCCGGACAGCGTGCGCAGGAAGTTCGACAGCCCCGACGCGCTCGCGAGCCGCTCGTCGGAAATGCTCGACAGCGTGATCGTCGTCATCGGCACGAAGAAGCACGCGACGCCGATGCCCTGCACGAGCCGCGGCAGGATCACGTGGTTGAACGGCACGTCGAGCGTGAACGTCGCGTTCCACAGCGACACGCCCGCGAACACGATGAACGCGAAGCTCGCGACCATCCGCAGGTCGAGCCGGGGCATGTTGCGCCCGATCAGCGGCGACAGCACGAGCGCGAGCAGCCCGACCGGCGCGGTCGCGAGGCCGGCCTTGCCGGCCGTGTAGCCCATCACCGTCTGCAGCCACAGCGGGAAGATCACGACCGAGCCGAAGAACGCCATGAAGCCGAACGAGATGATCAGCGCGCCGAGCGCGAAGTTGCGGTCCTTGAAGAGCGTGAGGTCGACCACCGGCTCCTTCTCGGTCGCCTCCCACACGAGCATGAACGCGATCGACACGACCGCGATCAGCGCGAGCGCGACGATGAACGACGAGTTGAACCAGTCGCGGTCCTTGCCGAGGTCGAGCATCATCTGCAGGCACGACACGCCGATCACGAGCAGCGCGAGGCCGATCGCGTCGATCCGCTGCTTCGACGTCTTCGTCTCGCGGCCGCGCAGCAGGAAATACGCGCAGGTCGCCGAGAACACGCCGATCGGCAAATTGATGTAGAAAATCCACGGCCACGTGTAGTTGTCGCTGATCCACCCGCCCAGCAACGGCCCGAAGATCGGCGCGACGATCACCGTCATCGCCCATAGGCCGAGCGCGAGCCCGCGTTTCGCGGGCGGGTAGCTGCGCATCAGGATCGTCTGCGACAGCGGCACCATCGGCCCCGACACGAGGCCCTGCAGCAGCCGGAATGCGATCAGCGTCTCGAAGTTGGTCGCCAGGCCGCACAGCGCCGACGCGATCGTGAACGCGAGCACCGACAGCGTAAACAGCCGCACCTCGCCGACCCGGCGCGCAAGCCAGCCGGTGAGCGGCACCGCGATCGCGGACGCGACCGAGTACGACGAAATCACCCACGTGCCCTCGCTCGTCGCGACGCCGAGGCTGCCCGAGATGGTCGGCACCGCGACGTTCGCGATCGACGTGTCGAGCACTTCCATGAAGGTGCCGAGCGCGAGCCCGACGGTCAGCAGCGCGAGCGCGCCGCCGGTCAGCGGCGCCGGTTCGGCGGCGGGGGAGGGGGCGGATGCCGTAGTGGCGGACATCGGAATCTCCTAGATGCGGCGCGCGGGGCGCGCCGGCACAACGCACGGGCGCGCGACGCAGCGCGGCCCGGCCGGGTGGAATGAAAAAGGGGAAAAGCGGAGCGCGTGCCGCGTCATCTTCTGCCCAGACAGAGAAATAAGCGAATGCTTAACCTAGACATGAAGGCTCCGCGCACATCAGCAGTCGGGTTCGTCGGGCTTCGGGCAGCCGGTCGAAGCGGGCCCGTTGGCGATGAAGCGCTGCAGCAGGGCGATGAGCGTCGCCAGTTCGTCGGCCGAAAAGCCTTCGAGCTGCGCGTTCAGCACGGTCGCGACCAGCGACGGCAGTGCGCGGGCGGCTTCGATGCCGCGCTCGGTCAGCGACAGCTCGATCATTCGGCGGTCCTGCTCGCTGCGCGCGCGCGCGATCAACCCCTTGCGTTCGAGGCGGTCGAGCATGCGCGTCATCGAGCCGCTGTCGTACGACATCTTGCGCGACAGTTCGAACGGCGTGCGCGCGTAGCCGCGCGACAGCAGCAGGATCACGCCGATCTGCTGCGCGGTGAGGTCGAGCGGCTCGAGCGCGCGATCCATCCGCTCGACGAGCGCCTGCTTCGCCTTCGACAGGTAATAGCCGAGGCTCGTTTCCAGCGCGATGTTCTGGGGATCGTAGAGGCCGCTGGTCATACGATTGCGCGCGCAGCAATAGTGCGTTTCGGGTTTGAACGCGCCCAGTATCTTGAAAAATGATTGCTTAGTCAATATTATTTGAGTCAACCAGTTACGACGTGCATGTTGCACTGCCGGAGACTATGTTCTGACCGATTGGCCCGCACTGCCGGGCACCGAGGATGTTCGCGATGCTGTTCCTGAAAAATGCCGCCGGCGCGCTGCGCCGCAACCTGACCGATACCGCTCATCATGTGTTCTCCGGGCCGCACCGCGGCTGGAAGATCGCGCTGTACGTGACGATGCTGGTCGTGCCTGGCGGCTCGCTCGTGGCGCTCGGGTTCGCATGGTTCGATCATCGCCGGCAGCGCAACGCGAAGGGCGGCGCCCGCCGCACGAGCCAGCCGGCCGCAACCGAGCCGTCGACATGGCGGGCCGCCGCCGAGCCCGCCCCGCTGCCCGCGCGCTGCCATTGATGCCGGCACCGCTTCCGCTTTCCGAACGTCCCGCCTGTCCCGCCCGATCGTCGGCCGCGCCACACGCGGCCGGTGTCGTCGCCCGTTCGCACGCCCGTTTTCCCGCAAGCCAGCCGTAATGGCCGGTAAACCGGCCGGCCGCGCCGGTAACACATTCGGGCCGCCGCGCACCGTACCCTTAGGGCTGCGCAGCTTTCCCGCCGTCAGTTACCATTTGTCCGCCAGCGGCATGACGACCGCATCGCGCGGCGCCGCTCGCCGGCCGTCACGCCCAGACAGGAAAACCACCATGCCGTACGCCCCCCTCCCGCGCGCCGTTCGCCCGCTGAGCGCCGCCGTCGCCCTTGCGACGGCCGTGCTGCTCGCCGGCTGCGCCGTCGGGCCCGACTACCACCGGCCCGACACGTCGATCCCCGCCGCCTTCAAGGAAGCGCCTGCCGGCTGGAAAGTCGCGCAGCCCGCCGATCGCGCCGACCGCGGCGCGTGGTGGACGGTCTACAACGATCCGCAGCTCGATACGCTGATCGGCAAGCTCAACGCATCGAACCAGACCATCGCGCAATCGGCGGCCGCCTACCGGCAGGCGCGCGCGCTCGTCACCGAGGCGCGCGCCGTGTATTTCCCGACCGTCGGGCTGACCGCATCGGGCTCGCGCGCGCGGTCGCCGCGCACGTCGCTGTCGTCGGGCGCGTCGTCGAATTTCGGCAGCGGGTCGACCGGGTCGATCAACAACAGCTACAGCGTCGGCCTCGACGCCAGCTGGGAACCCGACCTGTGGGGCAAGGTGAGCCGCACCGTCAGTGCGCAGCGCGCCGGCGAAGCGGCGGCCGCGGCCGATCTCGCGAACGCGCGGCTGTCGCAGCAGGCGCTGCTCGCGCAGACCTATTTCCAGCTGCGCACGTCCGATGCGCTGCAGAAGCTGCTCGACGACACCGTGAAGTCGTACGAACAGTCGCTGAAGCTCACGCAGAACCAGTATGCGCAGGGCGTCGCGGCCCGCGCGGACGTGATCCAGGCGCAGACGCAGCTGCAGAGCGCGCAGGCCGCGCAGATCGACAACGGCGTCGCCCGCGCGCAGTACGAGCATGCGATCGCGACGCTGATCGGCGAGCCCGCGTCGACCTTCTCGCTGCCGCCGAACCCGCTCGCGGCCGAGCCGCCGATCACGCCGGTCGACGTGCCGTCCGCGATCCTCGAGCGCCGGCCCGACGTCGCGGCGGCCGAGCGCCGCGCGGCGGCCGCGAACGAGCAGATCGGCGTCGCGATCGCCGCGTTCTTCCCCACGCTGACGCTGTCGGCCAGCGGCGGCTTCCAGAGCTCGGTGTGGTCGCAGTTGTTCACGCTGCCGGCACGCTTCTGGACTGTCGGCCCGCAACTCGCGGCCACGCTGTTCGACGCGGGGCTGCGCGCCGCGCAGACCGACGCCGCGCGCGCGACCTACGACCAGGACGTCGCCGCCTATCGCCTCGCGGTGCTCACCGCGTTCCAGGACGTCGAGGACAACCTCGCGTCGCAGCGCATCCTCGCGCAGGAAATCGACGTGCAGCGGCAGGCCGTCGACAGCGCCGAACACGCGCTCGCGATCGTCACGAACCAGTACAAGGCCGGCACGGTCGCGTACCTGAACGTGCTGACCGCGCAAACCACCGCGTTCACCGCGCAGCAGAAGCTCGCGACGATCGCCGGGCAGCGGATGGTGTCGTCGGTCGGGCTCGTGAAGGCGCTCGGCGGCGGCTGGGACGTGTCGGAGATGGCGCGCGAGAACGGCGACATGGCGGCGCCGGCGCCTTTGCCGGCGTCCGGTGCGGCCGCGGCCACCGCACCGTCGGCCGCGCCGCTCGCGCAGAAGTAGGAAGGGAGGCGGGCGACGCGCGCACTCAGCGCTGCGCGTCGCCGAAGATCAGCGAAACCTGGTTGTTGCCGATCGGGTGACCGAGCAGGTTCAGCAGCCCCGCGAGGTTCGCCTGCTGCTCAGGCGCCGCATGCGCGGTCCCGCGGAACGATCCCTGGCCGGGGCCGAAGCTGCCGTGCCCGTCGAGGAACAGCGGCCCCTGCGTCGTCGACAGGTCGAGATCGGCGCCCGCGCCCTTCGCCTGCAATACCGCGCGGTACGAACCGAGCGGCTTCACGCGCGACACGCGCGAACTCATCGAATCGATCGTCACCGTCAACTGGCCGAACGCGTTGTTGCCGATCAGCCGCCAGTCGGTCCAGCCGAGCCGCACGTCGCCCTGCAGGTCGAGCGTGTTGAACGGCGTGCCGAGCCCCGTGAGCAGCGACGCAGGCACGGCCATCGTGCCCGCCGACAGCACCGCGCCGCGCCACGTCGCATCGAGCGTGACCGCATCGGGCATCGCTTCGGTCTGCCGCATGCGCATCTGCACGCGCCCGGTCAGCAGCGGCCAGAAGCGCGTGGTCCATTCGACCCGTCCCGGCAGCAGCGTCGCCGCGCTCTGGTCGGCGCCCGGCGCGAGCATCAGCGTGCCGGAGCCGTGCCACAGCGACCCGTCCGGATCGACCAGATTCACATGGCCGCCGGTCGCCCGGGCGAACTGCGGCGCGATCCACGCGGCCGGCGCGAGCGCGACGAGCGTCACCGCCGTCGCCACACCGCCCGCCAGCGCCCACGGCAACACGGCGACGAGCCGTCTCACCCACGGCCGCATCGGCCGGCCTTCGTTTGCGTCATCCACTGCCGTCATCTATTTCTGGACGGAAGGTTGCATCACGGCCGTCAGGTCCACCTGGCCGTCTTCCTTCAGCGCCGTCGCGTGGGCTTCGCCGACCTGCACCTTGAACTGCCGGCGCGCATCGTCGAGCCACTGGGTCCATGCCGGGAACGACACGTTCTTCATCTGGATCTGCACGCCGTTGCCGACGATCTGCACCTGCGCGCCCTGCAACCCGTGATCGGACAGCGACGCGCTCAGCGCATCCTTCAGCGCGAGACCGGTCGGCGCGACGCCCTGAGCGGCGGCCGTCAGCGATTTCGCCTCGTTCGCCTGCGCGGTCATCTGCGCGAGCTCGTGACGCATCGTCGGCAACGCGCGCTGGATCCGCGCACGGCCCTCCTGCGCGGGCGACCACAGCACCGAATACGCGATCGCGACCGCCAGCACGGCGCCGCCCCAGCCGAGCAGTGTCTTCTCGCGCGGCGAGCGCTCGCCCCAGAACTGGGCCAGCGTCTGGTTCAGTTGTTCGGTTTTCATGAGCGGCTCCGGATCGTCCATTTGCCCGTGTTGCTGTCGACTTCGCCGGACAGTCCGTTACGCGCGAGGCGCTGCGTGAAATCGGGATCGACCTTGACCTCCGGCTTGAAGCCGACGTCGAGCCGCCGGTCGTGATAGTCGAGCGACGCGATGCCGTTCAGCGGCAGCGCGCCCATCGAGCGCGACAAGCCGCTCGACAGCGCGAGGAAATCGTTGGGCGACAGCTCGCCGGCAGCCAGCCGAAGCTGGTCGAGCTGACGCTGCATCTGCGCGGGCGGGTCGAGCACGGTGGTCGTCTTCGGGAAGGCAGACAGCAGCGTCTCGGTGATCTGCGCGGACAGCGCATCGCGCTCGCGCGACAGCTTCCACCAGTGCAGGTTCATCCCGATCACCGCGACGCCGAGCGTCGCCGCGGCCAGCGCGATCGGCACGCGCAGGCGCTTCACCGTCGCGCGGTCGAAGCGCCACGGCTGCGATTCGAACTCGAACTGGCACAGATCGAATTTCTCGGCGAGCGCCCGGCGCGCGAACGTGTCGAACGACAGCGGCGCGGCGCCCGGCAGCAGCGGGCCGTCGGTGCGGCCGACCGACGCGAGCCGCGGCTCCGCGCCCGGTTCGCCGAGCTCGTACAGTTCGACGTCGCCGCCGCCCGCGAGCGCGGCCAGCGTGCCGGCCGCGCGCGACGCGGGCGCCGCGAAACCTTCGCCGAGCGCGCCGCGCGCGACCGCCAGCTCGAGGCGCGGCGCCCCGGCCGCGGCCGCGGCCGGCAGCGCGCCGGCTTCGACGAGCACCGGCTCGATCGCCGTAGCGAGCCCAAGCACCGCGGCGACCGTCGCCGGGCGGGCAGGCGGCTCGATCGCATCCGCGACGAGCGCGGCGGCGGGCTCGCCGTCGGCCAGCGCGGCCGATGCGGCCTCGGCCGATCCACGCGGCGCCGGCAGGCAGCGGGTCGCGGGCACCGCGCTCAGGTGCCGATGGCCGGCCGCGGTGAACGCGTCGCAGATCGCGCGAAACCACGCGCGATCGACGACGGCCAGCACGCGGCGCCCGTCGGGCAGCGGGGCCGGATCGAGCGCGATGTGGCAGCCGAGCGGATCCTGGATCAGCTGATCCTCGACGATGTTGGGCAGCGCCTGGCGCAGCTTCGGCCCCTTCAGCGGCGGCACGGTCGCGGCCAGCAGCAGCACGTCGCGCGCGGCGACGATCAGCACCGTGGCGTTCGCGCGCGGCAGCAGCGCGAGCGCGGCGCGGCCCGCGCGCTGCACCTGGCCGGCCTTGTCGACGAGCGCGAACGGCAGCTCGGGCCACTGCCATTCCTGCAACGGCACGGCAGGCTCGCGCGGCGGCAAAGAAACAATCAACGTGCTCACAAGAGCTCCTCTCCCGATTGGCGTCGTTATAGCTGGTCGCGGATGCGCACGACCCGTGTCGAGTGCGTGGTCGGATCACGATACACGAGCGAGGTGCGATCGACCTCCGCGCGTTCGTGCTGGATCCGGCCGTGCACGATGAAATAGCTCGAATTGACGTCGACGAGGCTCGAGTCGATCGTCACGTTCGGCGGCGCGCCGGCGCCGCGCAGCGCGAGCTGCACGTCGCCGACGTTGCGGAAAAACACCGTCTCGCGGCGCGCCACGAGCGCCTGCGCGGACGACACGCTCATTCCCGGTATCAGCGCGGCGATCACTTCGGCCGGCGCGGTGTTCATGTTCACCGGCGTCGTGGTCGGCAGCACGGTGACGAACGGGCGCAGCCGCGCGACCATCTCGGGCGTCACGCCGTCGACGTCGAGCAGGCTGTCGACGCGCGTCATCATCAGCGGCGCGGGCCCGCGGTCGCCGCCGGCCATCCCCGGATCGTCGGTGAAGCCGCTGCCCTGCAGGTCGCCGCTCGTCACCGGCGCGGTCGCGGCATTCGCGGCGGTCCCGCCGCCGCCGGGCAGGTTCGGCATCTGGAACCGCGTGGCCGAATGCAGCAGCCCCGCGCGCACCTGCAGCGCGATGCGCTTCGCGAACGCGCTGTCGTAGCCGAGCGTCGTCAGCAGGCGCTGGAACACCTGCATCTGCGTGACGTTCAGCTGCAGCACGCCGGGCGCCGGCGACGACACGAGGTTGCGCAGGTTGAACTTCGCCTGCGCATCCTCGATCGAGCCGGACAGATAGGTGTCTTCGGCGTCGGTGTCGTTCGGCGCGCCGATCCGTCCGAGGAAATCCGACAGCTTCGTCTTCGCGATCGGCACGCCCCAGATCCCGCCGAGATACGTGATGCCGGGCGCCGTATCGCCTTCCGAGCGCAGGATCATCCGCGTCCAGTCGAGCGCGCCGCGCGCGACCCACTGCGCCTGCGCGATCACGCGCTGGTTCTCGATGCGGCGGATCTGCACTTGCTGGCGCCACAACATCCCCGAGACCAGGATCGCCGACAGCGCGACCACGAGCAACGCGGTGATGATCGCGGCGCCGCGCTGGCGGCGGGCACGCATTCGACGGACAGGGCGCGCACGCATCGTCATTCCCCGACGAGGAAGATGCGCGTGACCGGCACGCGCAGCGACGTGGCGCCGATGCTGACCTGCAGCCCGGTCACCGCGCGCGCCGGCGGCGCATTGCCGATCTGCGGCACCTTGAGCGCGTCGTTGTTCTGCGCGAGCGCTTCGTCGGCCGTCTGCAGGTTGGTGGTCCAGCCCACGCGCGGCACGTAAAGCTTCGCGTCGATCGCGCCGACGCCGCCCATCAGCGCGACCCAGCTCCAGCCTTCGACGCTGCTGTCCTTCAGCAGCGTGCGCAACCGGTTCGTGTCGTCGATCGGCGGCGACGCATAGCGCACGACGCGCCCGCCGGCGATCCGGTAGCGGACCACCTGCAGCCGCGGCGCGACGCCCGGCACGTCGAGCTCGCGCACGATCTGCAGCGTGTTGCCGGCGACGCCGATCGCCGGCTGGCCGGCCTCGTCGTCGGTCGCGGCGAGGCGCGCGTCGATGCGCATCTGGTCGAACATCTGCGCGAACACGCGTTCGTCTTCCATCGCGGCCGCGACCTTGTCGCGACCGCGCATGATCTGGTCGAGCCCGCGCCATGCGAGGATCGCGACCACCGCGAGAATCGCGATCGCGATCATCAGCTCGATCAGCGTGAAGCCGCGGGCGGGGCGGGCCACGGGGGCGGACGGGCGGCGCATCGGCGCGTCAGAGCGGACGGCTGGTTTCATTCGCGACCACCGTCACCATCTGCGCGAGCACGCCGGCACGGCCGGGCATGCTCACCGAAACCCGCACGCGCCGGAACACCGGGTTCGGCGTGGTGCTCACGCGCTGCGTGCAGACGAGCTGCACGTTGCCTTGCGAGCAGTCGAAACTCTGTTCGCCGACTTCCGGCCACGCATGCGTGAGCCGCAACTGCGCGAGCGCGTTGTCGGCGCTCCAGCCGGCCAGCAGCCGGCGATGCAGGTCGGACGCATTGGTCGCCATCGTGCCGACCGCGCGAATCGACGCCGCGAGCGCGACCGCGATGATCGCAAGCGCGACCAGCACCTCGATCATCGTGAAGCCGCGGGAGGAAGAAACGGGGAAGGGCAGGCGACGACGCATCGTCATTGCACCTCGTAGCGGCCGTTGCCGGTGCCGACGATCGTCGCGCTGCCGGCGGCCGAATGCAGCGTCACGCGCACCGGCGTGTCGATGCTCTCGGTGCCGAACACGAGGCGATTCGCGCGCGTGTCCGAGCCCGGGTAATCGATGTCCGCGCCCGTGACGCCGCCGTCCCAGTCGCGCGGGCGCAGCAGGTCGTCGCGCAGCGTGCGCCAGCCGTCTGGCGAGCTCACGTCGAACTGGAAACCGTGCGCGGTCGGCTGCCACGCGATCGGCCGCGCGCGCACCTGCGCTTCGTCGCCGGCCGTCTCGAACAGCAGCGCGAGGCGCTGCGCTTCCTCGCGCAGGTCGGTGCGCGGATTGCGCGTCAGCGACAGCGACGCGAGCGACACGAGCAGCCCCGCGATCACGAGCACGACCAGCATTTCGAGCAGCGTGAAGCCGCGCGCGCGACGCCGCGCCGCGCGGGGCTTCGTCAACCCGCCATCGGCACGTGCCGGTACGGACGGCACCGCACCGCGACGCACACGGCAATCGCGGCCGCAGCGGAAGGTCGTGCGAATGGCGAGCATGAAGAACGGAAATGAAACGTCGGGTCGATCAGCGCCGGCCTATTGCCACGAGCCGATGTCGGAGTCGTTGCTTTCGCCGCCTTCCTTGCCGTCGGCGCCGTAACTGAACACGTCGATCTCGCCGTGCACGCCCGGGTTCAGGTACTTGTACCCGTTGCCCCACGGATCGTTCGGCAGGCGCTCGAGATAGCCGCCGTCCTTCCAGTTGTTCGGGATCGGATCGTTGGTCGGCTTCTGGATCAGCGCGTTCAGGCCCTGCTCCTGGGTCGGATAGCGGCCGTTGTCCAGGCGGTACAGCTTGAGCGCCTGCATGATCGTGCCGATGTCCTGCTTCGCGGCGATGCGGCGCGCCTCGTCGGGGCGGCTCATGATTTTCGGCACGATCAGCGCCGCCAGGATCCCGAGGATCGCGACCACCACCATGATCTCGATCAGCGTGAAACCGCGCTGACGACGCACGGCCGCGTTGCGGCGAGTGATCCACGTTTGCATGACTGACTACCTCTTTCCAAAAAATGTCGTCGATTGAGTGACGCACCCGGCGCACCGGACGATTGCCTGACAGCAACCTTCCGGACCGGCGGGCGCGGAGCACGCATTGTAAGGCGCGCATCGCCGAGGGCTTTCACCCAACGCAAATTTCATATACATCCGTACAATAGCGCGCATGAACGCGCTCTCGATCCGGATCCTTTCCCTCGCCCTCTTCGCGGGTTTGTGCGCGACGGCCACCTACTGGGTCGTCACGCTGTCGGCCCGCGAAGCGCCGCTGCCCGCCGCCGCCGCGCGGCCGCCGATCCGCACCGAGGACGCCGCCGCGCTCTTCGGCGGCCAGCTCGACAAGAATCCCGTGCAGGACATCCACCTGTTCGGCATTCTCGCGCTCGACCACGGCGGCGCCGCGATCGTCAGCGTCGGCGGCGAACCGCCGCGCGCCGTGTCGCTCGGCGCGGACGTCACGTCCGGCGCGAAGCTCGCCGAAGTCCGCCCGCGCTCGATCATCATCGACCGCAACGGCGCCCGCGCCGAAATCCAGCTCCCGGCGAACACGCCGTCCCCCGCGATCTACATGCGCTGAACGGTAGCGGCCCGGCAGTCGGAACCGGGCCGCATCGTCACTGCACCATGTTGTTCAGCTCGATGATCGGCAGCATCACGGCCAGCACGATCACGAGCACGATGCCGCCCATCGCGAGAATCAGCAGCGGCTCCAGCAGGCTCGTCAGGAACATCGTGCGGCGCTCGAGTTCGCGCGCTTCGCCTTCTGCCGCGCGATCCAGCATCGTCGTCACGTCGCCCGTCGCCTCGCCCGAGCGAATCAGGTGCACGAGCACCGGCGGAAACGTCTTCACGTTGTTCAGCGCGCGCGACAGCGCGGAGCCTTCGCGCACGCGCACGATCGCATCGTCGATGTTCGCGCGCATCGCGCGGTTCGACAGTGTCTCGCCGGCCGCCTGCAACGCGCGCAGGATCGGCACGCCGGCCGCGGTGAGAATGCCGAGCGTGCTCGCGAAGCGCACCGTGTTGTAGCCGCGCACGAGCTTGCCCGCGAGCGGCGCGGTCAGCACCCAGCGATCGAACGCGAGCCTCGGCCCGGCACGCGACAGCGTCGCCTTCACGAACCACACGACGAGCGCGACCGCGATCAGGATCGCCCACCACCAGTGCCGCACGAATTCGGACAGCGCCATCATCACGACCGTGAGGATCGGCAGCTGCTGCTTCGTGCTCGCGAACACGTTGACGACCTGCGGCACGACGTAGCTCAGCAGGAACGTGACGATGCCGAACGCGATCAGCGTGACGATGCCCGGATACGTGAACGCCAGCAGGATCTTCTGCTTGAGCGCATTGCTCTGTTCGATGTAGTCGGCCAGGCGCGACAGCACGATGCCGAGCTTGCCGGTGTGCTCGCCCGCGGCAACGAGCGCGCGGTAGATCTCCGGAAAATCGCGCGGATGCTGGCCGAGCGCATTCGCGAGCGAATGACCGCCGAGCACTTCCGCGCGGATCGCGGCCATCAGTTCGCGGATGTAGTCGCGCTCGGCCTGCTCGGTCAGCACGCCGAGCGCCTCGTCGAGCGGCAGCCCCGCGATCAGCAGGCTCGCGAGCTGGCGCGTGAGAATCGCCTGTTCGCGCTGCGACAGCTTGCGGCCGAACGCGAGCCGCTGCGAACGCGCGCCGCGCGTCGCGCTGGCGGCCGGCTCGACGACGAGCGGCGTGAGCCCCTGCGTGCGCAGCTGGCCGCGCGCGGCGCGCGCGCTGTCGGCATCGATCACGCCTTTCTGCGCGCGCCCCGCCGAATCGATTGCTTCGAAACGGAATGCCGGCATCGCGCTATGCGCCTCCCGTCACGCGCAGCACTTCCTCGAGCGACGTCGCGCCGGACGCGAGCCAGCGCTCCGCGTCGTCGCGCAGCGTGCGCATCCCTTCCGCGCGGCCGGCGGCGAGAATTTCAGCATCGGCCGCGTTACGGTGAATCAGCGAGCGGATCGAATCGTCGATCACCAGCAGCTCGTACACACCGCGCCGGCCCGCATAACCGGAATGTCCGCACTTCGCGCAGCCGACCGGATGCCATACGGTGCGGCCGTCCTCGTGCCGCTCTTCCTTGCAGACGGGGCAGAGCTGGCGCACGAGGCGCTGCGCGAGCACGCCGAGCAGCGACGACGCGAGCAGGTACGGCTCGACGCCCATGTCGGTCAGGCGCGTGACGGCGGACGCCGCATCGTTCGTGTGCAGCGTCGCGAGCACCAGGTGGCCCGTCAGCGACGCCTGCACCGCGATCTGCGCGGTTTCGAGGTCGCGGATTTCGCCGATCATGATCACGTCCGGGTCCTGGCGCAGGATCGAGCGCAGCGCGCGGGCGAAGGTCATCCCGATCCGCTCGTTCACCTGCGTCTGGCCGATGCCGGACAGGTCGTACTCGATCGGGTCCTCGACGGTCATGATGTTGGTCGTCGCGGTTTCGAGCCGCGACATCGACGCGTACAGCGTGGTCGTCTTGCCCGAACCGGTCGGGCCGGTGACGAGCACGATGCCGTGCGGGCGGCCGATCAGCTTGTCGAACTGGACGAGCGTGTCGCGCCCCATCCCGAGCGCTTCGAGGTTCAGCCGCTGCGCGTCCTTTTCCAGCAGACGCAGCACCGCGCGCTCGCCATGCCCGGTCGGCAGCGTCGACACGCGCACGTCAACCGGCCGGCCGCCGACGCGCAGCGTGATGCGGCCGTCCTGCGGCAGGCGCTTCTCGGCAATGTCGAGCTGCGCCATGATCTTGATCCGCGAGATCAGCGCGCCGTGCAGCGCCTTCTTCGGGCGCACGACGTCGCGCAGCGTGCCGTCGACGCGAAAGCGCACGACCGACGCGTTCTCGAACGGCTCGATGTGGATGTCCGACGCCTGTTCGCGCGCCGCTTGCGTGAGCAGCGCGTTGATCATCCGGATGATCGGCGCGTCGTCTTCCGATTCGAGCAGATCCTCGACTTCGGGGATGTCCTGCATCAGCCGCGACAGGTCGACTTCGCCTTCGACCTCGCCGACCACCTGCGCGGCGCTGCCGTCCTGGCGCGCATAGGCCTGGTTGATCGCCTGCGCGAGCTCGTCGGCCGGCACGCGATGCACGGAAATCGAGCCGAAGTTGCGCGCGATCTCCGCGAGCGCGGCGTCGCTCGTGCGTTCGCTGATCCACACCTCGAGCGTGTCGTCGAGCTGGTGCGCGATCAGCACCTGGCCGCTCTTCGCGAAGCCGTACGGCAGCAGGCGCGCAGCGAGCGGCGACGGCGGCTGGCGTTCGCCCGGCGCGCCGTCGTGGGTGGAGGACGCGAGCACGTCGCTCACTGCGACGCTCCCGGCGCGGCGGTCAGCGGCTGTTGCGGCACCGCCTGCTGCGGCACGCCTTGCGGCTGCGCGGGCGTCGCCTCGGGCAGCGGCTGCGCCGGCACCGGCGCGACCTGGCGCTGCAACTGCTGGCGACGCATCTTGTCGAGATCGAACAGGTTGCCCGCGGCCGTGCCACCCTGGCTCGGACCGATCGGCATCGGCGGGACGACCGGATCGTCCTTGTCGCGCATCACGTTGTTGTCGGATTTATACGCGCCCGTCACGCCCTGGATGTAGTCGTAGCGGTTCGCCGTGACTTCCTGCGCGACGTTGCGATCGGAAATGATCACCGGGCGCAGGAACACCATCAGGTTCGTCTTCTGCCGCTGCTTCGATTCCGAACGGAACAACTGCCCGATCCACGGAATGTCGCCCAGCAGCGGCACCTTGCTGTTCGACACCTGGTAGTTGTCCTGCATCAGGCCGCCGAGCACGATGATCTCGCCGTTGTCGGCCAGGATCGTCGACTGGATCGAGCGTTTCGTGAAGGTCGGGCCGGTCTGCGCGTTGGTGGTGCCGCTGACGACCGCCGAGTCCTCCGTATAGAGCTGCAGCTTCAGGATCCCGCCGTCGGTGATCTGCGGCTTCACGTGCAGCGTCAGGCCGACGTCGCGACGGTCGTACGTGTTGAACGCATTGCTCGTCGTGCCGCTCGTCAGGTTCGAGTACGAACCGGTCGCGATCGGCACGTTCTGGCCGACGACGATCTTCGCTTCCTCGTTGTCGAGCGTGATCAGGTTCGGCGTCGACAGCACGTTCGCGTCGCTCACGCCCGAGAAATACTGCAGCAGTGCGCCGAGGCCCTGCACGCCGAACATGTTGTGCAGCCAGCCGATGTTGAGCCCCTGGTTCAACCCCGAAAGATTGGCGGCGAGGCCGGCGCCGGTACTGCCCGCGCTACCGGTCGTGAGGTTGATGATGCTGTTGCCCGCGACGTTGCCGGCCGCCGCGGCCAGGTTCGTGCCGCCGAGGAACTGGCCGCTCGCGACCTGCCACTGGATACCGAGTTGCCCCTGCGTCGTCGAGTTCAGTTCGACGATCAGCGCTTCGATATAGACCTGCGCGCGCCGTGCGTCGAGCTGGTCGATCACCGAGCGCAGGTTCCGGTAGACCGGATCGGACGCGGTGATGATCAGCGAGTTGGTGGCCGAGTCGGCCTGGATCATCCCGCCCGGCTGGTTGTCGTCGCCGCTCTTGTCCTTGTCGCCGCCGAGCAGGCCGCCGCTGCCGATTCCGCCGCTGGACGAAGAACCGCCGCCGTAGGACGAGGACGACGAACCGCCGAGGCCGCCCGACGGCAGCGGCGGGGTGCCCGACGTGCCGGTCGAGAAGTTGCCGCTCGCCGACGAGCCGCCGTTCTGGTTGAAGCTGTTCGCATCGTTGGACGACGCCGACGAGCCGCTGTCGTTGCCGCCCTTGCCGAGCATCCCGCGCAGCGTCTTCGCGAGCTTCACCGCATCGGCGTTGCGCAGCGGCACGACGTGCATGTTGCCGGGCACCGCGCTCGGCGCATCGAGCTGCAGCGCGAGGCGTTTCGCGGCCGCGAGGCGCGAGCCGTTCGATGCGCGCAGCAGCAGCGAGTTGGTGCGCGGGTCGGCCGTGACCGATACCTTCAGCGTCGCGTCGCTGTTGCCGATCGCACCCGGGTCGAGCATCTTCTGCATCTGCGCGGCGAGGTCGATCGCGTTCGCATTGCGCAGCGGCACGACCTGCACCTGCGCACCCGCGGCGCTGTCGACGCCCGCGATGATCTGCGCGATGCGGCGCACGTTGTCCGCATAGTCGGTCACGACGATCGTGTTGTTCGCCGGGTAGGCCGTCACCGTGTTGTTCGGCGAGATCAGCGGCCGCAGCACGGGCAGCAGGTTGTTCGCCGATTCGTTGTGCAGCTCGAACACCTGCGTGATCACCTGGTCGCCGCGCGCCTGCGGCACATTGCCGACGTAGGTCGGCACGCCCTGCAGCTTCGCGTCGGCTTCCGGCACGACCTTCAGCACGCCGTGATCCTGCACGAGCGCGAAGCCCTGCATGCGCAGCGCCGACTGCAGCGTCTTCAACGCCTGGTCTTCCGGCACCGGCCGTTCGGCCACGAGATTGAGCTGCCCCTTCACGCGGGGGTCGACGATGATGGTCTTGCCGGTCGCGGCGCCGATCGCTTTCGCGACCTGGTCGATGTCCGCATTCACGAAATTGAGCGTGACCTGAGCGTAGGCCGCCTGCGAGACGATGATGCCGGCCACGAACAGGGTCGTGGCGATACGCCGCATAACGAAGCGATTTCTTGTCATGGATGAATGGGTCGATGCCGGCTCAGGCCACTTCCGGCGGTAGTGCTGGGATCCAGGTCCGAAAGAGGCGACATTAGCAGTTTTTCATGTCCGAAATATCACATTGATCCGAAGACTGTCTCACATACGACATGTATTCGGCGAATCGTATGCAATATGTAAGGATCGGCCCGCCTCTCCGCATACCGGCCGTCGCCCCGATTTCGAGATGAATCGACACGGAAATGCGGTATAACCGGGCGGCCGTATTCCTGCTGTCGCAATCGGACGGTCTGCCGGTATGATACGGGCGGCGCGTTTCTCGTCGCATGAATAACAGGCACGGGTTTTCCCGAGCTTCGCGCAATTAATTCCTTTCCGTTTCCGCCCGATGAACAGACGATTCGCTTCGCTCGCGTTGATCGCCGCCGGCGCGTGGTTCGCCAGCGGCAACGCACGCGCGGATTGTTTCGACGAAGCGGCCAAATATCAGCAGGTCAATCCGCTGATCCTGCGCGCGATCGCGTGGCAGGAGTCGCGCAACCGGCCCGGTGCGCTGAACAAGAACACGAACGGCTCGGTCGACTACGGCCTGATGCAGATCAATTCGATCCACCTGCCGACGCTGTCGCGCTACGGGATCGGCCGCGACACGCTGATGGAGCCGTGCAAGAACGTGTACATCGCCGCGTGGCATCTCAAACAGAAGATGAACCGCTACGGCAACACGTGGCAGGCGGTCGGCGCCTATCATTCGGAAACGCCGTCGCTGCGCGACAAGTACGCGCGGCAGATCGCCGGCATCCTGACGCAATGGAAGCTGCTGCCGCCCGCGCAGCCTGCTCAGGCCGCTCAGGCTGCTCAGGCCACGCAAGCCGCCGCTCGGTGATTCGGCGCCGCGTCGCCGGCCGACGCCGGGCCGGCCTGCGCGCGTTTGATGCACAATGCGGGCTGACGCCGCCGTTTCACCCGCGCGCGGGCCGATCGCGCCCGGGCAGGGCGCCGCGGCCGCTTTTTCATCTTTTCCGTTGGTGCATATCATCATGAATCCGGCAATGAAACAGCCGTTGCCCGTCACCGTGCTGTCCGGTTTCCTCGGCGCCGGCAAGACCACGCTGCTCAATCACGTGCTCGCGAATCGCGCGGGGCTGAAAGTCGCGGTGATCGTCAACGATCTCGCCGCGGTCAACATCGACGCGTCGCTCGTGCGCGATGCGCAGGCGCTGTCGCACGTCGAGGAGCGTCTCGTCGAGATGTCGAACGGCTGCATCTGCTGCACGCTGCGCGACGATCTGCTCGTCGAGATCCGCAACCTCGCCGCCGAAGGCCGCTTCGACGCGATCATGATCGAATCGACCGGCATCGCGGAGCCGATGCCGATCGCCGAAACGTTCACGTTCGTCGATGACGACGGCGCGTCGCTGTCGTCGATCGCGCGGCTCGACACGCTCGTCACCGTGGTCGATGCGTACAACTTCCTGCGCGACTACGGCTCCGACGACGCGCTCGCGACGCGCGGCATCGCCGCGTCGGAAGACGACGATCGCACGCTCGTCGAGCTGCTGATCGAGCAGATCGAATTCTGCGACGTGCTGGTGATCAACAAGGCCGACCTCGTCGGCGCGGACGATCTCGCGCGCCTGCAGCACATCCTCGCACGCCTCAATCCGCGCGCGCATCAGGTCGTATCGACGTTCGGCAACGTGCCGCTCGACGAAGTGCTGAACACCGGCCGCTTCGATTTCGACGAAGCCGCGAATGCGCCGGGCTGGCTCGCGTCGCTCGATCACGATCACACGCATTGCGAAGACCCCGACTGTCATGACGCGCATCATGCGCACGTGCACGGCGAAGCCGACGAATTCGGGATCGGCAATTTTGTTTACCGCGCGCGCCGGCCGTTTCACCCGGCACGTCTCTGGGCGCTGTTGCATCAGGAGTGGCCGGGCGTGCTGCGCAGCAAGGGTTTCTTCTGGCTCGCGACGCGTAACGACATCGCGGGTTCGCTGTCCCAGGCGGGCGGCGTATGCCGGCATGGCCCGGCGGGTTTGTGGTGGGCGGCGCAGGATCGCGCGGAATGGCCGGACGACGACGAGCTGCTCGCTGAAATCCGCACCGAATGGCTCGGCGATCTCGACGATCGCACGGTCGGCGATCGCCGACAGGAACTCGTGCTGATCGGCATCGCGCTCGACGCCGATGCGTGGCGCGCGAAACTCGATGCATGCCTGCTGACCGATGCGGAGTTCGCGCTCGGCGCAGCGGGATGGGCCGCGTTCGACGATCCGTTCCCCGCGTGGGACGTCGATTCGCACGACGACGATCACGGCGACACGCAGATCGTGCACGCGTGATCGTGCACACATGCGCGCGTGGTAACGGCTTGTAAAAACAACCGTTAACTTTTGCAAGCGCCGCGCGAACTGTGGCGAAAATGCCGCGCGCGCCCAACAAAAAACCCGCCGAGAGGCGGGTTTTTCCTGGAACAGGCGCGGGTTTAACGCTTGTTGACGGCGTCCTTGAACGCCTTGCCAGCCGTGAACTTGACCGTCTTGGCTGCCGGGATCTTGATGGTTTCGCCCGTCTTCGGGTTGCGGCCCGTACGTGCTGCGCGCTTGCCCGAACCGAAGCTGCCGAAGCCGATCAGCTGAACCGCATCACCCTTCGACACGGCCTTCTTGATGACTTCGAGCAGCGTGTCCAGCGTTTCGCCGGTTTGAGCCTTGCTGGCGCCCGTTTGGGCGGCGACGGCGTCGATCAGTTCCTGTTTGTTCATTAAGGTTCCTTTATCAGGTTAGGTTGACACGAACAGCGCGAACGCGCCGATTATACGTGCGCGAACCGTGCCGTCGAGAGTCAGACTCCGACGACACAGCGCCGAATCCTGGCCCGCGCGACGCGCCCTCCGGTTTGCCGGCGGCCACCCCGCGGTACGGCGTTGCTATGATAGCGCAGCGCAAACCCAATAACGACAAGGGTTTCAAAGATTTTCATCGGTATTTCGCCGAATGAATCGTCGATTGCCGGTTTTTTGACCTGCGCCAACCGGACAGGATACGCAGCGTGGTCCGCCCGCCCGTCGCCCCGTTGCCCTTTTCCAACGGCCGATCGGACGGCCTGCCGCAATCCCTTGCCAGGCTTGGCTTCCACGTTTTTTGTTTCGCATGCCCGACCGACTTGTTTACGCCACGCTCGCGCTTCGCGACGACGGCACGCTCGTCTCGCCCGAGTTCGGCGAGCTTCATCGCGGTGCATCCGGCACGCTCGCGCACGCGCGTCGCGCGTTCGTCGCGGGCAACGGGCTGCCCGCACGCTGGCAGCGCCGCCGGACGTTCACGATCGTCGCGACCGAATTCGGCGCGGGCGCCGGCTTCCTCGCGGCGTGGGCCGCGTGGCGCGACGATCCCGCGCGCTGCGAACGGTTGCATGTCGTTGCAGTCGAGTCGCACCCGTTCTCGCGCGACGACCTGCGTCGCGCGGTTTCGCACATGGTTGCGGACACAACCATATCGGCAGACGTCGATGCGTTGGTCGATGCATGGCCGATGCCGGTGCCGGGCGTGCATCGGCTCGAATTCGACGAAGGGCGCGTGGTGCTCACGCTCGCGTTCGGCGATCCGATCGGCCTGTTGAAGAAGCTCGTCGCGCGTGCCGATACGTTTTTTCTCGACGGCGCCGCGGCATCGAGCGACGGGATCCGCGCACTCGCGAAACTCGCCGGCGAACACGCGACGTTTGCGACACATGCAAAGTCCGACGACGTGAAGCACGCGCTCGGCGAAACAGGTTTCACGTTCCGCGAGGTCGACGATCATCTCGTCGGCGACTATGCGCCGCGCTGGCGCGCGCGCCGGCACGAGCCGCCGCGTGCGCTGCCCGTTACCGCGCGCCGTGCGATCGTGGTCGGCGCGGGCCTCGCCGGCTGCGCGGTCGTCGAACGTCTGGCCGCGCGCGGCTGGGACGTCACGCTGATCGAGCGGCACGAACGGATCGCGAGCGAAGCGTCAGGCAATCCGGCCGGGGTGTTCCATCCGCTGATGACGCGCGACGACAACGTCGCGAGCCGGCTCACGCGCGGCGGCTTCCTGCACGCGATCGCACGCTGGCGCGCGCTCGAGCACGCAGGGCATGCATTCGCGCGCAGCACGCACGGGATGATCCATCTTGCCGAATCGGCCGACGATTTCGCGCGGATGCGCGATGCCTTCGATGCATTCGGCGCGCCGTCCGACTACGTGACGTTGCTCGATGCCGATGCCGCGCGCGCGCATCTGAATCTGCCGGTCGCGCACGGCGGCCTGCTGTTTCCGCACGGCGGCGCAGTGTGGCCTGCCGGGCTGTGCGCCGCGCAATACACGGCGGCCGGCGAGCGCGTGCGCCTGCTCGCGTCCACCCGCGTCGCGCGGCTCGAACGGCGGGGCGACATCTGGCATGCGCTCGACGATGCGGGCGCCACGCTCGCCGATGCACCCGTCGTCGTGCTCGCGAACGCGGGCGACGCCGCGCGTCTGGCCGGGCTGCGGCACGTCGCGCTGCAACCGGTACGCGGCCAGCTCACGCTGCTGCCGCCGGGCACGACGGCGCCGCTGCCATGCCCGGCGATCGGCGACGGTTACGCGGTCCCGCTCGACGGCGGCACGCTGCTGATCGGCGCCACGTTCGAACCCGACGATACCGATCCCGCGATGCGCGCGGCCGGCCACATCGAAAACCTCGACCGCGTACGGCACCTGCTGCCGGGCCTGATCGGCGACCTGCCGGACCCCGCCGCGCTACGCGGCCGCGTGGCGTTCCGCTGGGTCGTCGGCGATCGCCTGCCGCTCGTCGGCCCGCTCGCCGACGAAGCGCAGGCCACCGCGAACGCACGCGCGCTGGGCGGTGCGCAGGCGCGCGACCTGCCGCGCCTGCCGGGCCTCTACGGCGCATTCGGCTTCGGTTCGCGCGGCCTCGTATGGGCTGCGCTCGGCGCCGAGCTGATCGCGTCGCAACTCGAAGGCGAGCCGTGGCCGCTCGAGCGCGAACTCGCCGACGCGATCGATCCCGCCCGCTTCCTGATCCGCGCACTGCGTGCCCGCCGCGTCGGCTCGGACGGCTGAGCGGCCGCGCGCATCGATCACAGGTTTCCGATTTTTCCGCGCAAGGTTATCCACGCGACGCTGTGGATAACCGCGCGAAATCCCTGCGCACTCCGTGTGCAATCACAGTGGACGTAAACTGGGTAACCCGGCACAGCTGTGAAACGGCCCGAAAGTTGCTCGACTCGAATCTCTGTGCACGAACAGCCTGTGCAACCGGTTATGGTTTCGCCAACACCTTGATCTGCCAGCGTAAACCGGAGTTATCCACAGAACTGTGCATCCTTTGTTAACTTCTACTATGTATATATACAAGTAAACCTTTGAAACCAAAGACCTGCAGCGGCGCACAGCCCGCGGGTCGATTCAATCGGTTCCGGAGCGAAAAAGCTGTGGCACAATCGGTTTCCTTCGCGTTCGTTCGGCCCAGCGCCGGACATGCTTCAATGGAACGGTCGGCACGATTTCGAATCTGAATCTTCGAGACTGCGCAGTCCGTTCACACACCAGGCCGACAATCCAGATCGGCAACCTGAACGACGTTCCGCCTGGTGGCGGAACAGGCGGACCCCATGTATCGCCATCGTCGAGCACAACAATCACATTCGGGGCAATACCCAGCCGGCGCATCCATTCCTGTCGCTTGATCCCGCGTCGCTGGCGGTTGCTTCCAAAGGAGAAGTCACCACGATGAAGTCGGCGTTCTCATTCCTGCCCAACTGGCCGCTCGCGCCGGATGCCGTGTTCTGGGCCGGGCTTGCGTTGTTCGCAGCGGGCCTGTGCGGCGAGCTGTGCTATCGCGCGTGGCGCCTGCCGCGCATCACCGGCTATGCCGTGATCGGCCTGATCGCCGGTTCGTTCGGATTCGGCGTGATAGACACCAGCACCGACGAAACCTCGCGGCTGCTGATGGACGTCGCGCTCGGCCTGCTGCTGTTCGAACTCGGCAGCCGCCTCGACCTGCGCTGGATCCGGCGCAATCCGTGGCTCGTCGCGTCGAGCCTCGCGGAAGCCACGCTCACGTTCGTGCTCGTGCTGTTCGTGATGCTCGCGCTCGGCGTATCGGGGATGGTCGCGCTGGTGCTGTCGGCGATCGCGATCGCGACGTCGCCGTCGATGGTGATTCAGCTCAAGACCGAACTGCGCGCGGAAGGGCAGGTGTCGCAGCGCCTGATCACGCTCACCGCGCTCAACAGCGTGTACGCGATTGTGCTGACCAAGCTCGTGACGAGCTGGCTGCACCAGGAAGCGTACGGCAACGTTTTCGCGACGATCCTGCAACCGCTCTACCTGCTCGCCGGTTCATTCATCGTCGCGTATCTCGTCGCGCGTTCGTGCAACTACCTGTTCCGTCACATGACCGCGACGATGCGCGACGAGCATTCGTTCGTCGCGCTGTTCGGGCTCGTGATGCTCGCGATCGCCGTCGCGCAGGCGCTGAAGCTGTCGACGCTGCTCACGCTGCTGCTTGCCGGCATCATCGTGAAGAACCTCGAGGCGCGGCCGCAGCTGTGGCCCGAGCACTTCGGCACGGCCGGCTGGCTGCTGACGGTGGTGCTGTTCGTGCTGACGCTCACGTCGTTCACGTGGGGCGACATCGCGCTCGGCGGGCTGCTCGCGATCGTGCTGATCATCACGCGGCTCGCCGCGAAGCTGGCCGGCGTCGTCGCGTTCGCGAAGCCGAGCGGCCTCGGGATGAAGCAGGGCATCGCGCTCGGCATCGCGCTCACGCCGATGTCCGCGCTGTCGTACCTGCTCGTCGACGATACCTACCAGCTCTATCCCAATTTCGACCCGCACCTGCGCGCGATCGTGATGTGCTCGATCGTGATCCTGCAGCTCGTCAGCCCGTTCGTCGTCTATCGCTGCCTGTCGGCGGTCGGCGAACGCAGCGACGGCAACTGATTCCGGAACCTGCCATGGCACTCGAAACCTTCGTCAATTCCGAACCGTTCACGTTCGGCGTCGAACTGGAGATCCAGGTCGTCAACACGCACAACTACGACCTGACCAAAGCGGCGTCCGACCTGATGCGCCTGATCCAGGGCGAGACTTTTCCCGGCAACATCACGCCGGAAATCACCGAAAGCATGATCGAGCTGTCGACCGGCATCTGCCATTCGCACGAGCAGGCCGTCAGCGAACTGCATGCGATCCGCGACGTGCTCGTGAAGGCGGCCGACCAGCTCAACGTCGGGCTGGCCGGCGGCGGCACGCATGCGTTCCAGCAATGGAGCGACCGGCAGATCTACGATGCGCCGCGCTTCCAGTACATCTCCGAGCTGTACGGCTATCTCGCCAAGCAGTTCACCGTGTTCGGCCAGCACGTGCACATCGGCTGCCCCGATCCCGACAGCGCGCTGTTCCTGCTGCACTCGATGTCGCGTTTCATTCCGCACTTCATCGCGCTGTCCGCGTCGTCGCCGTTCGTGCAGAACGTCGACACGGGCTTCCATTCGGCACGCCTGAATTCGGTGTTCGCGTTCCCGCTGTCGGGCCGCGCGCCGTTCGTGCTGACCTGGGACGCCTTCGAGGAGTACTTCACGAAGATGGTGAACACGGGCGTCGTGAACTCGATGAAGGACTTCTACTGGGATATCCGGCCGAAGCCCGGCTACGGCACGATCGAGGTGCGCGTGATGGACACGCCGCTGTCGGTCGACCGCGCGGCCGCGATCGCCTGCTACATCCAGACGCTCGCACGCTACCTGCTGACCGACCGGCCGCTGAAGCTGTCCGAGGACGATTACCTGGTCTACACGTTCAACCGTTTCGAAGCGTGCCGCTTCGGGCTCGAGGGCACCTGCGTGAATCCTCAGACGGGCGAACGCCGCACGATCGCGGAAGACATCCTCGACACGCTCGACCGGATCGCGCCGCATGCGGCCGCGCTCGGTTCGCGCGCGGCGCTCGACGAGATCGGCGCGCTCGCGAAGGCGCGCGTAAACGACGCATCGTGGTTGAGAACCGTTTTCAAACAGGAAAAATCGCTGAACGAGACGGTCCGGCAGCAGTGCTTACGTTGGCGCGAGTGAAAATATGTTTTGCAGATTGCAGAATCGACCGCGCCGCGATTCGCTGAACGGTTACCGGCGCCCGGTCGCGACGAAATCGTTGCCGGGCGCCGTCGAAATCTGTGGATAACCGGATATTCCGCTGCAAAGTCAATGCCCTGCAGGCGGGATAACCCGGTGGATCGTCACCGCACGGCCGATGGCCGATTTGAACAGGAAAATACCGGCGCGCCCCTTTCGCCGGCGCGCGACATTGCGCGCACAACGAAAAAATCCGGTTATTCAGCGATTTTCCACAGCATGCAGGGGATAACTTAGCTGTGCGATTTTCCGCTCTCGCTTAGAATGTCGGCTTTGCGGACACCGGAACGGTGCGTGTCTCTCCGGTCGCCGCGAACGCGACCGCCGCGTGTGCCTCGCGACGGCCGTGCTGACGCACTCGAGAGAGGCGTCTGTTTTGAGATAGATTCGATCTCCACACTACGGCCGCTCGGCCATCCGGGCGGCGGCAAAGCGAAAAGACTATGAGCGAAGGCGTTTACGGGAACCAGGCTGCGGGACGTGTGACCCACAGCCTGCTGCGGTTGAGCACGGCCATGCGGAGCGAGGCATGGGATTGGGCGGAAGGCGCTGGCCTCACGCCGACGCAAGGCGAAATCCTCGTGCTGCTGCTGCAGCGCAAGGGCCCGATGCGGCTCGGCGAGATCGCGCGCGAGACGCAGCTCACCGCGGCCACCACGAGCGATGCGGTCAGCACGCTCGAGACGAAGGGGCTCGTCGAGAAGCGCCGTGCGCTGGACGACGGCCGCGCCCTGGCCGTGCGCCTGTCGGCACGTGGCCGCACGGCCGCGAAGAAGGCGCTGCAATGGCCTGAATTCCTGACGAAAGCGGTCGGCAAGCTCGGCGCGGACGAGCAGGGCACGCTGCATCGCGCGCTGCTGAAGACGCTGCGCGAGCTGCAGGTGGCCGGCGCGACGCCGCCGCAGCGCATGTGCCTGACGTGCACCCACTTCCAGCCGGGCAAGCCGTCGAAGAAGACCGTGCATCACTGCGCGGTGCTCGACATCTCGATGTCCGACAGCGATCTGCGTCTCGACTGCTCGGTGCAGGAAGAAGCCGACGCGGCGACGCAGAAGAAGACCTGGAAGATTTTCGCCGGCTGACGTCCGTCGATCGACCGGGAGGCCGATGATGAACGCTGAAGTCGTGGCGATCCGCCACGTGCATTTCGAGGATCTCGGGAGCTTCGAGCAGGTGCTCGGCGAACGCGGTCGACGGGTGCGCTATGTCGATGTCGGATCGTCGCGGGTCGAGGTGCTCGACGTGCACGAGCCGTCGCTGCTCGTCGTGCTCGGCGGGCCGCTCAGCGTGTATGACGACGCGCAGTATCCGACGATCGCGCCGCTCTTGGCGCTCGTGCGCCAGCGCATCGACGCGGGGCTGCCGATCCTCGGCATCTGCCTCGGCGCGCAGTTCATCGCGCGGGCGCTCGGGGCGCGCGTCTATCCGGCCGCGCGGCACGAGCTCGGCTGGGCGCCGCTGACGCTCACCGACGCCGGCCGCGCGTCGCCGCTGCGCCATCTCGACGGCGCGACGACGTCGATGCTGCACTGGCATGGCGATACGTTCGACCTGCCGGGCGGTGCGATCCATCTCGCGTCGACGCCGGCTTGCCGCCACCAGGCATTCGCATGGGGGCAGCACGTGCTGGCGCTGCAATGCCATCCCGAGATCCGTACCGATCGCTTCGAACCGTGGTTGATCGCGAACGCCGGCGAAATCGCCGCGACGCCCGGCATCGACGCGCGCCAGTTGCGCGCCGAAACCATGCAGCACGGCCCCGTGCTCGAGACGGCCGCCCGGCACATGTTCGCGGAGTGGCTCGGCAGCGTCGGGCTCTGACGTCGCGGGCCGGCGCATCGCCGTCCGTCGCGCACGCCGTTTGTTCCACGTCCCGCCGGCATCCGGCCGGCCGTACCTGACCATCCGCTTACTGCCGAGCGCGCCATCTGCACGCTTCAGGCGTGCGTGCTACGCTCGTCCGCTCTTTCCCTTTCCTGGCGAGCGGCTTCCATGACTGCGCTGTTTTCTCCGTTCACGCTGCGCGGCGTGACCCTTCCGAACCGGATCGTGATTTCCCCGATGTGCCAGTACTCGGCCGAACGCGGCGAAGCGACCGACTGGCACATGATTCACCTCGGCCATCTCGCGCTGTCGGGCGCCGGGCTGCTGTGCATCGAGGCGACCGCGGTGGAACCCGACGGACGCATCACACATGGCGATCTCGGCCTGTGGGACGACGTGACCGAAGCCGCGCTGAAGCCGGTGCTGGCCGCGATCCGCAAGCATTCGCCGATCCGCATCGCGATGCAGTTGTCGCACGCGGGGCGCAAGGCGTCGAGCGCGGCGCCGTGGGAGGGCGGCCAGCTCGTGCCGGTCGCCGACGGCGGCTGGCTGCCGCACGGCCCGTCGGCCGTGCCGCACAAGGACGGTGAGACGCCGCCGCTCGCGCTCGATGCCGCGGGCCTGAATCGTATCCGCGAAGCCTTCGCGGCGTCGGCCAAACGTGCCGCACGACTCGGCATCGATGCGATTGAAGTGCACGCGGCGCACGGCTACCTGCTGCATCAGTTCCTGTCGCCGCTCGCGAATCGGCGCACCGACGAATACGGCGGATCGCGCGAAAACCGGATGCGGTTTCCGCTCGAGATCTTCGAGATCGTGCGCGCCGCGTTTCCGGAGGATCGGCCGGTCGGCGTGCGCGTGTCCGCGACCGACTGGGTCGAAGGCGGCTGGGAGCTCGACGATACGATCGCGTTCGCGCACGAACTGAAGCGCCGCGGCTGCGACTGGATCGACGTGTCGTCCGGCGGCGTGTCGCCACTGCAGAAGATTCCGCTGTCGCCCGGCTACCAGGTGCCGTTCGCGCAGGCCGTGAAGCGGGCGGTCGGCATGCCGACGATCGCGGTCGGCCTGATCAACGAACCCGAGCATGCGAACCGGCTGATCGAGGCCGGCGATGCCGATCTCGTCGCGATGGCGCGCGCGATGCTGTACGACCCGCGCTGGCCGTGGCACGCGGCGGCCGAGCTCGGCGCGCAGGTGACGGCGCCGCCGCAGTACTGGCGCTCGCAGCCGCGCGAGCACAAGGCGCTGTTCGGCGACGTGTCGTTCGGCCAGCGCTGAGCGCATCGCGCAATATTGCGCGCGATGTTGAACGAAGCAATCGCGAACGTGTAGGATGCGGGTGATTCGCCGCATGCCCCGACGCGGCACCGACCGGTGCCGCGTTTTCGTTTGGCGCGGCGCCCGGCCGCGATGGCGGTCGCTTCCGTTCAAGTCGTCTTCACAAGGATTGGTTCGATGAGTTCACGCAGGATCGCGGTGCGCCGCTCGGGAGTACACGGCAAGGGCGTGTTCGCCGTGGCGCCGATCAAGGCCGGCGAACGCGTAGTGGAATACAAGGGCGAGCGAATCTCGTGGAAGGAAGCGCTGCGCCGCCATCCGCACGACCCGAGCGAGCCGAATCATACGTTCTACTTCGCACTCGACGAAGGCGGCGTGATCGACGGCAAGGTCGACGGCAACAGCGCGCGCTGGATCAACCATTCGTGCGCGCCGAACTGCGAAGCCGAGGAAGTCAAGGGCCGCGTGTACATTCACGCGCTGCGCGACATCGGCCCGGAAGAGGAGCTGTTCTACGACTACGGCCTCGTGATCGACGCGAAGCTGACGAAGAAGCTCAAGCGCGAATACGCGTGCCACTGCGGTGCGGCGTCGTGCCGCGGCACGTTGCTCGCGACGTCCGACGAAGGCGGGAAGAAGAAAAAGAAGAAGGACAAGAAGGACGGCAAGCCCGCGTCCGGTTCGAAGGACAAGAAGAACAGGAAGTGAGGCAGGCGGCAGCGCATCGCGCGCTGCCGCTGTCGTTTCAGCCGGCGGCTGCCGCGTGGTGGCGGCCCGGCATTCGCTTTGCGCGGGCGGGCGGCCCGGTCGACGGGCCGGCGGTTGCCCGCCGCGGCTCGCTCGGCGATCGCTCAGTGCGTCGGCGCCGCAGCCGGCGTTTCGCTGGCCGGCTTTTCCGTTCGCGTCGTGAGCGGCACCCGCACCACGAACCGCGAGCCGCCTTCCGATGCATCCTCGTACGACACGGTGCCGCCATGCATCGCGATGATGTCGTGCACGATCGCGAGCCCCAGCCCGGCGCCGGTTTCGACACCGTTGCCGCTTTGCGCGTCGCCGCGGAAGAAGCGCTTGAACAGGTCGGCCTGCTGGTTCGCGGGCACGCCGGGGCCGTTGTCCTCGACGACGATCTCGGCGGCCGGCTGGCCGTCCTCGAGCGCGGCGCGCGCGACGTTCACCGTGATCCGCGCGCCGTTCGGCCGCGCGAGCGGCACGTACTTCAGCGCATTGTCGAGCAGATTCGCGATCACCTCGCGCAGCAGCACCGGGTTGCCGCGCACGATCAGCTTCTCGTCGTCGCCCGGCTCGTCGCTGCGCTGGAAGCCGAGGTCGACGTGCGACGCGAGCGCGCGCGGCACCCATTCGGCGCCCGTCTCGAACGCCATCGCCGCGAGATCGACGTCGACGAAGCGGGCGGCCTGTTCGCCCGGCTCGGCCCGCGCGAGCGACAGCAACTGGTTGGACAGCCGCACCGCGCGGTCGGCCGCTGCGCGCAACTCGCGCACCGCGGCGTAGGTCTGGTGCGGGTCGCGCGCGACGGCCGCCTGTTCGGCATGCAGCTTCACCGCCGTGAGCGGCGTGCGCAACTGGTGGGCGGCATCGGCGATGAACTTGCGCTGTGCGTCGAGCGCGGTCTTCAGACGGCCGAGCAGCGCGTTCATCGCGCTCGTCAGCGGCCGGATCTCCAGCGGCACGTCGGTTTCGTCGACCGGTTCCAGCGACGTGTGGGTTTGCCGGTTCAGCGAATCGGCGAGATGCGTGAGCGGGCCCAGCTGCTGGTTCACGACCCGCCATACGATGCCCCAGCCCGCGAGCAGCAGCAGCAGCAGCGGCATCATGATCGCGACGAGGAATTCGGCCGCGATCCGGTAGCGGTGCCGCACCGGCTGCGCGACTTCGACGACCATCGGCCGGCCGCCCTCGACGTTGTCGACGCGCACCTGCGCGACCCGCACCGCGCGGTTGTCGTATTCGGCCTCGAACACGTACGCATGATGCATGCGGCGCACGTTGATGCCCTGCAGCGGCAGCTTCGGATCGCCGGCGAGTTCCTCCTCGCCGTCGCTGATCCGGTAGATCAGCGCTTCGGCCGGATCGGAGAACATCGCCTGCGCGAGCGGCGGCACCGTGAACGGCGCGTCGGGGCCGGCGATCTGGATCTGCTTGGAGATGGCGGTCGCGAGATCGGCGAGCGAGCGGTCGATCACGTGCTGCGTGTATTGCCACGCGAGCCAGTAGGCGATCAGGCCGCTCATCAGCGCGAGCATCGACAGCGGGGCGGCGAGGCGCCGGAGCAGCGAGCGGCGCAGGCTGGTGGTCACAGCCGGATCAGGAGACATTTCGACGGGCAAAGGGATAAGCGCCGCTCACGGGGAGCGGCGCGGTCGTGCGCCGGGAGCGGCGACGTGGAGCGGCACGCATGCACCGGCGGCACGCGGCCGGCCGGCGCGCGGCGTCGCTCAGACGCTCGCCGTCTGGCGGATTTCCTGCAGCAGGTAGCCGAAGCCGCGCACCGTGACGATTTCGACCCGGCACTGCTCGAGTTTCTTGCGGACGCGGTGCACGTAGACTTCGATCGCGGTGTCGCCGAGATCGCCGCCGAAGTGCGTGAGGTGATCCTGCAACTGCGCCTTGCTGACGACGCGGCCGTGACGCAGCAGCAGCATTTCCAGCACCGCGAATTCGCGCGGCGACAGTTCGAGCGGCTTGTCGTCGTTGAAGATGCGGCGGTCGACGCCCGACAGGCGCACGCCGCCGAGCGACACTTCCGGGCGCGGCATGTCGCTGTGCGGGCCGCTGCGGCGCATCACCGCGCGGATGCGCGCTTCGAGCTCGGCCGGCTCGAACGGCTTGAGCATGTAGTCGTCGGCGCCGGAGTTCAGGCCCTGAATCCGGTCGTTCAGCTCGTCGCGGGCGGTCAGCACGATCACGGGCGTGTGGCGGTTGGTCTGGCGAAAGCGCGTGAGCAGCGTCATGCCGTCGATGCCCGGCAGGCCGAGGTCGAGGATCACGAGTTCGTGGCGGTTCTGTGCCAGCGCCTGTTCGGCAAAGATGCCGTCATGCACCATGTCGACGGTGAAGCCAGCCTGCTCGAGGCTGCTCTGGATACCGCGTGCGATGGGGCGGTCGTCTTCGATCAGAAGGAGTCGCATGAAGTTCGCTCAAGTACAATGGGTTGGCGGTTCAGGCACGCGGACAGCACGACGCCGTTTCCACAGGAACGCCGCATCGCCTGACATCAAGCATGGCGGCCAGCGAACGATTAAATCCAAACATGTCCGATATTTCGATCCACGACCTAGAAGCCGCGATCAATTTCTGGCGCGCCCGCTCGCCGTCGAGCGGCGACGAACTCAAACTCTGCGAAGAGGCCAGCGCGCTTTCCAAGCCGTATGCGCTGCTGATTGTACAGCGCGAAAGCGCGCTGCAACTGGAACGATTGGACCCCAAGGCGCGGAAAGCGTACGAGACTTACGTGCGCCTTAAGGATGGCTTGGAAAGCTGAAGGCTTTCGCTGAGTACATCCTAGAAAACGTTCAGCGAAATGAAAAGTTGACGCGCCGCGCACGGAAAGATGCGCGGCGGTGGAGGCGGGACTCGGGATTCAGGCGCCCGGTTGCGCATGCGTGGCGGCGCCGTCGATGAACCGCGCGAGTTCGATGTCGCGTTCGGTCAGGCCGTCGGCGTCGTGGGTCGACAGCGTGACGTCGACGCGGTTGTACACGTTGAACCATTCCGGATGATGGTTCATCTCCTGCGCCTTGATCGCGACACGCGTCATGAAGCCGAATGCCTCGTTGAAATCGGCGAAGCGCAGGCGGCGCTGGATCGCGTCGCGGCCCGGCACGGCGGTCCAGTGAGGCAGGTTTTCGAGCCGGGTCTTGCGTTCTTCGGATGTGAGCTTGTGGATCATCTTGCACCTCTCGTTCGGTAACGGCGCCCGCGCGCGGTTGCGCCGCGCGGCGAAGCCGGCATCGTTTATTGTTTCATAGTTGCGGAAAGGGCGACGGGCGACGGGCAGCCGGCGGGGGGCGCCCGACGTGTCACGCGTCGGCGTCGTCGGGCCAGCCTTCGCCCGTGCCGCGATGCAGCACGCGGTCGGTGTCGAGCACCGCGCCGGCCGCGAATTCGGGCAACGCCGCGAGCCGGTCGGCCAGCGCGCGGCCATCGACGTCGGCGAGCGCGAACAGTTGCGCGAAATCGTCGATCACGAAGTAGGTCTTCTGGAACGTGTCGATCCGGTACTTCGTGCGCATCACGCGCTCGAGGTCGAACCCGAGCCGGTTCGGCGCCGCGCTTTCGAGGCTGTACAGGCTTTCGCCCTTGCTCGACACGATCCCGGCGCCGTAGATCGACAGCCCGTTCGTGCCGCGCGGGTCGCGGATCAGCCCGAACTCCACCGTATACCAATAGAGGCGCGCGAGCCGCGCCAGCGCCGCTTCGTCGTCGGCGACCGCGAGCGCGGTGCGGCCGTACGCCTGCATGTAGTCGGCGAACACCGGGTCGATCAGCAGCGGCACGTGGCCGAACAGGTCGTGGAAGCAGTCGGGTTCCTGCAGGTAGTCGAGCTGGTCGGGGCGGCGCATCCACCAGGTGACCGGGAAACGCCGGTTCGCGAGGTGCGCGAAGAACACGCGGTCGGGCACGAGGCCGGGCACCGCGACGATTTCCCAGCCGGTCGCGGGCTTCAACTGGCGGTTCACGTCGGCGAACGACGGCATGCGATCGGCCGGCAGCGCGATCTTGCCGAGCCCGGCCACGAACGCGTCGCACGCGCGGCCGCGCAGCAGCGCCGACTGGCGCGCATAGAGCTGCTTCCACACCGCGTGGTCGACCTGGCCGTAGCGATGCAGCGGCTGGTCGATGGTGAAATCGGCGCGGGTTTCGAGGCCCGCGTCGAACTGTTCCTGCAGTTTCGCGGTGACGACGGTGGACATGATCAGGCTCTGCACGCTGTAGTGGGGACCATGCAAGTGTAGAGCGGGCTGTGCGCGGATTGGGCGCATAGTTGGCGTTTATTCGTCGGAAGATGCGATAATCGCGCATCAAATTACGAATCAATGCGGAGAATGCTCATGCTGGAACTCGACCACTTCGATCTTGCGCTGCTGGACGTGCTGCAGCGCTTCGGTCGCGCGACGCATCAGCAGCTGGGCGAGGAAGTGCCGCTGTCGCCGTCGCAGATCGGCCGGCGGCTGCAGCGGCTGGAGGCGGCCGGCGTGATCGAAGGCTATCGCGTGATGCTGCGGCCCGAGAAACTCGGGCTCGGCGTGACCGCGTTCACGAGCCTGAAGCTCAAGCATCACGGCGATTCGATCATCGAGCAGTTCCAGCAGCAGATCGACGTGCTGCCCGAGGTGCTCGAATGCCATGCGGTGGTGGGCGATGCCGACTACCTGCTGCGAATCGTCGCGCCGGATCTCAACGCGCTGTCGCAGTTCGTGATGAAGAAGCTGATGCGGGTGCCGGGCGTCGACAGCGTGCGCTCGAACATCGTACTGACGACCTTCAAGCGAAACGGTGCGCTGCCGCTCGCGCATCTGGCGCCGGGTGCCGCGTGACGGGGAGGCAGCCGCGGCATCGGCGCTGAAGGCGGCACGACGTACCGCCTTCGATGGGCTCGATCAGACCGTTTCGGGCTGCGCGTCGGCGTTCAACAGATCGACGTACGCAACCGCGACAAGATCGTCCTGCGCCACGCCGAGTTTCCCGAACACCTCGTGCGCTTCGGCTTCGCCGCCCGCTTCGTCGTCGTCGGGGCCGAGCACGACTTCGAGCTCGATGAAATCGCCGAGACCGTCGACGCGGTCGAGGTGGATGCGCGTGCGGCCGGCGAGGTACACGTGCCGCTCCTTCGTCACGATTCCGCGCGTGGTCAGCGCGGTCGCGAGCAGCGAATGCATCGCGTCGGGGTTCGTCACCGGGCTGCGCGTGTAGTACGACGCCTTCGGGCCGTCGCGATCGTCGCGCTGGTAGAAGATCAGCTCGGCCGGCGTGCCGTCCTCGAAGCGGCGCAGCTTGAGCCGGCCGCGCGGCACGTCATAGAAGAAATCCTGCTGGCGGTAGAAGAGCGGCGCTTCGGTCGCGAGCTGCGCCGCCCGTTCGCGCAGCCGGTCGAATTCGCGGGCGCGGGCTTTGATCTCGATGTTGCGGGCCATGCGGGTCTCCTTCAATCGGGGTCTCGCGGTGTGCGAACGCACAATCTAGCAAAAAGCCTGCGATGGTGGCGTGACGAGCGGACGGGGCGCGGCGACACGACGCGGGGCGCGCGATTCGGCTCGTGACGGCGAGCCGCGGCATGCGTCAGGTGCCGAAACCCGCTGCGTCACCGGCCGCATCGTCATCAGCAACCCTCATATCGCCCACTGCGCCTCGATCAGCCGGAGCGCGGCCGCGATCGCCGGCTCGTCGCGTCGCTCGGCGAGCGTCACGAACGTCAGCTCGGTCGGCACCGTCACGCGTTCGACGATCGTCAGCGCATGCGCGTGCGCCTCGGCCAGCGCGGTCGAATCGCGCGCGAGCGTCAACCCGATCCCCGATTTGACGAGATCGAGCATCGACTGCTCCTGGTCGACCTCGGCGACCTTCGCCGGCTGCGCGCCGGCCGCGGCGAACAGGCGCGACAGCAGCCGGTGGTGGGCGGACGCCGGCGGCGTCCAGATCCACGGCAGCGCGGCGAGCGCGCGCCAGTCGTGCGCGCGCTGCACGCGCTCCTTCCAGCCGGCCGGCGCGAGCACGCGGTATTCGAAACGCGTGAGCGTGACGGTGTGGAACAGCGCGCCGTCGCGCGGCGAATCGTCCTCGGGCCGGCCGATGTAGTAGCCGACGTCAAGCGCCTGCGCGCGCACCTGTTCGAGCACCCAGCCCGACATCCCGTGGCGCAGCGCCGTTTCGATCTGCGGATGGGTCTCGACCAGCGCGCGCAGGAAGCCGCCGAGCCGCAGGAAACCGGGATCGAGGATCGTGCCGATCCGCAGCCGGCCGCGCACCTCGTGACGCAGCGCGGCAGCGGCGCGCTGTACGTCGGCGGCCGCGGCGAGCGCGCGCTCCGCGTGCGGCAGCAGCGTCTGCCCGTCGCGCGTGAGCGCGAGCCCGCGCGACGTGCGCGTGAACAGCACGACGCCGAGCGTTTCCTGCAGATGCTTGATCTGCAGGCTGACGGCCGGCTGCGTCAGATGCAGCTGCACGGCGGCGCGCGTGAGGTTGCCTTCGCGGGCGACCGTCGCGAACGCGCGAAGCAGGGTGAGATCCATCGTCGTGATATGAGCGCGGCTTATAACGCAGTTCAGCATAACTCATTGGATCGGTGGCCGCGCGCGGGAGTACGCTTCATCGGGTCGGGCGCGCGGGGCCGCAGGCGCGGCGCGCGATGCGACGCACTATGCTGGAAATGACGCGCGGCACCGCGCCGCGCGGTACACAACAACGAGCTTCGCACGGGGGGCCGGAGTCAGCGCTGAAGCGCTCATTCGGGCCGACCGCGAAGCATGCGGCTCAGGTAAGCGCGAAGCGTTGACCCGAGCCGACAGGAGACACGCCGTGAGTACTCAACGCACGCTCGAGGGCGAATTCGACTATGTGATCGTCGGCGCGGGCACCGCGGGCTGCGTGCTCGCGAACCGCCTGACCGAGGATCCCGACATCAGCGTGCTGCTGCTCGAAGCGGGCGGCAAGGACGACTATCACTGGATTCATATCCCGGTCGGCTATCTGTATTGCATCGGCAACCCGCGCACCGACTGGCTGTACAAGACGCAGCCGGAGGCGGCGCTCAACGGCCGCGCGCTGTCGTATCCGCGCGGCCGCGTGCTCGGCGGCTGCTCGTCGATCAACGGGATGATCTACATGCGCGGCCAGCGCGAGGACTACGACAACTGGGCGCAGGAAACCGGCGACGCCGGCTGGTCGTGGGACAGCGTGCTGCCGATCTTCAAGCGCAGCGAGGATCACCATGCGGGCGCGAGCGACGCGCACGGCACGGGCGGCTACTGGCGCGTCGAGAAGCAGCGGCTGCGCTGGGAGATCCTCGAATCGTTCGCGCAGGCCGCGCAGCAGACCGGCATTCCCGCCACCGACGATTTCAACCGCGGCGACAATGCCGGGGTCGGCTACTTCGAAGTGAACCAGAAGCGCGGCGTGCGCTGGAATACGTCGAAGGCGTTCCTGCGGCCCGCGATGGCGCGCCCGAACCTGACGGTGATCACCGGCGCGCATGCGCAGCGCGTGATCTTCGACGGGCGGCGCGCGGTCGGCGTCGAGTACCACGGCGGCGGCACCGACTACGTCGCGCGGGCGCGCTCGGAAGTGCTGCTGACGTCCGGCGCGGTGAATTCGCCGCAACTGCTCGAACTGTCGGGTGTCGGCGATGGCCGGCGGCTGCAGGCGCTCGGCATCGACGTCGTGCAGGATCTGCCGGGCGTCGGCGAAAACCTGCAGGATCACCTGCAATTGCGGATGGCGTTTCGCGTCGATGGCGTGCGCACGCTCAACACGCTGTCCGCACGCTGGTGGGGCAAGCTGATGATCGGCGCCGAATATGCGTTGCTGCAGCGTGGGCCGATGTCGATGGCGCCGTCGCAACTGGGCGCGTTCGCGAAATCGGATCCGGACGATCCCGCGCTCACGCGCCCCGATCTCCAGTATCACGTGCAGCCGCTGTCGCTCGAACGCTTCGGCGAGCCGCTGCACGGCTTCAACGCGTTTACGGCGTCGGTCTGCCATTTGCGGCCGACCTCGCGCGGCAGCGTGCACGTCACGAGCGCCGATCCGGGCAGCGCACCGGCGATCGCGCCGAACTATCTGTCGACCGATCACGATCGTCACGTCGCCGCGAACGCGCTGCGCCTCACGCGCCGGATCGCATCCGCGCCGGCGCTCGCGCGCTATCGCCCCGAGGAAATCCTGCCGGGCACACGGTACCGGACCGAGGCCGAACTGATCGACGCGGCCGGCGTCGTCGGCACGACGATCTTCCATCCGGTGGGCACCTGCCGGATGGGGCGCGCCGACGACGCGCGCGCGGTGGTCGACGGCCGGCTGCGCGTGCGCGGCATCGCGGGGTTGCGGATCGTCGACGCATCGGTGATGCCGTTCATCACGTCGGGCAACACCAATTCGCCGACGCTGATGATCGCCGAGCGCGCGAGCGACATGATTCGTGCCGACCGCCGTGCGGCGCGCGAAACGACGTCGGTCCGAACCGAGGCCGCGGCGACGGCGGCATGACGGCTCGCTGATCCGCGCGCCAGCGGGCCGTCATGCGAACGCCCGCTGATTCGCTATGCGAAACAAGCCGCCGGCGCCTGCGCGCGAACGGCGAGATCCGTGCAAGCCGCGCCGTCGCGCGGCTTTTTTCGTCGCGTGCGTGCCGGGTCCTGCCGCAGGTCAACGCGTGATGATGCACGTATCAAAAAAGCACGGTGAATAACCGCGCGCCGTCGCGCCCGATATGGCGGCGACCCCTATAAGTGCAAATCCCGATGATTGCACTGCACCAACGGCGCGACAATGTCCCGCAATGTGCATACGCGTCGGCGCGGGAGACCACCCTCGAGGCGTACCACGGCGCCCGGGGCAGCCGGCTGATCCGCTGACCTGTTCGCGGCCGCTTGCGCCAGGCTTCCCGGTGCTTCGCCTGACTTCGTACGGAAGGGAACATGATTCTCGGCGACACGATTCTGGAAACACGCGGACTGACGAAGGAATTCAGGGGCTTCACCGCCGTGAACGGCGTCAACCTGCGTGTGCGGCGCGGTGCGATCCATGCATTGATCGGGCCGAACGGCGCGGGCAAGACCACCTGTTTCAACCTCCTCACCAAATTTCTGACGCCGACGGCCGGCCAGATCGTCTTCAACGGCATCGACATCACCGACGAGCGCCCCGCGCAGGTCGCGCGGCGCGGCATCATCCGCTCGTTCCAGATCTCGGCCGTGTTTCCGCACCTGACCGCGCTGCAGAACGTGCGCATCGGCCTGCAACGCGCGCTCGGCACCGAATTCCATTTCTGGCGCAGCGAACGCACGCTGAAGCGGCTCGACGATCGCGCGATGGACCTGCTCACGCAGGTCGGCCTCACCGATTTCGCGCACGTGCCGACCGTCGAGCTGGCCTATGGCCGCAAGCGCGCGCTCGAGATCGCGACGACGCTCGCGATGGAGCCCGAACTGATGCTGCTCGACGAGCCCACGCAGGGGATGGGCCACGAGGACGTCGACCGCGTGACCGCGCTGATCAAGAAGGTCGCGAACGGCCGCACGATCCTGATGGTCGAGCACAACATGAACGTGATCGCGGGAATCTCCGACACGATCACCGTCCTGCAACGCGGCGAGGTGCTGGCCGAAGGCTCGTATGCGGAAGTGTCGAAGAATCCGCTCGTCATCGAAGCCTACATGGGCAGCGCCGACGCGGCGCTCGCGGGGGCGCACGCATGAAGCACAGCGAACGGGAGGAACGCGAATTGAGCGGCGTCGAGAGCGGTACGCCTGCGCTGGAAATCACGGGCCTGGAGGCCTGGTACGGGGAATCCCACATATTGCACGGCGTCGACCTGACCGTGCATCGCGGCGAGGTCGTCACGCTGCTTGGCCGCAACGGCGCGGGCCGCACGACGACGCTGCGCGCGATCATGGGCCTCACGGGCCGCCGCAGCGGGTCGATCAAGGTTGCCGGCCACGAGACGATCGGCCTCGCGACGCATCGCATCCCGCATTACGGCATCGGCTATTGCCCGGAGGAGCGCGGGATCTTCTCGAGCCTGTCGTGCGAGGAGAACCTGATGCTGCCGCCGCTGATCGGGCCGCGCGAGCACGCGATGTCGCTCGACGAGATCTACGCGATGTTTCCGAACCTCGCGTCGCGCCGGCAGAGCCAGGGCACGCGGCTGTCCGGCGGCGAGCAGCAGATGCTCGCGGTCGCGCGGATTTTGCGCACCGGCGCGAACCTGCTGCTGCTCGACGAGATCTCCGAGGGCCTTGCGCCGGTGATCGTGCAGGCGCTCGCACGGATGATCGTCGCGCTGAAGGCGCGCGGCTACACGATCGTGATGGTCGAACAGAATTTCCGCTTCGCCGCGCCGCTCGCCGACCGCTTCTACGTGATGGAGCACGGCAGCATCGTCGAGCATTTCCGCGCATCCGAACTGGAAGGCAAGATGCCGACCCTGCACGACCTGCTCGGCGTGTGATGCCGCCTCGTTCCCCTTGCCGCTAGCCGTGGCGGCCCTCGAACAACCACAACGCATCAGAACAACAGGAGACGTCAATGAAAATGAAGACCCTCGCACAGGCCTGTCTCGCGCTCGCGGCCGCCGCGTTCACCGCCGGCGCCGCCCACGCGGCGGATACCGTGAAGATCGGCTTCATCACCGACATGTCGGGGCTTTACGCGGATATCGACGGGCAGGGCGGTCTCGAGGCGATCCGCATGGCGGTCGCGGACTTCGGCGGCAAGGTGCTCGGCAAGCCGATCGAGGTCGTCTATGCCGATCACCAGAACAAGGCCGACATCGCCGCGTCGAAGGCGCGCGAATGGATGGACCGCGGCGGCCTCGACCTGCTGGTCGGCGGCACGAACTCGGCCACCGCGCTGTCGATGAACCAGGTCGCGGCCGAGAAGAAGAAGGTCTACATCAACATCGGCGCGGGCGCCGACACGCTGACCAACGAGCAGTGCACGCCGTACACGGTCCACTACGCATACGACACGATGGCGCTCGCGAAGGGCACCGGTTCGGCGGTGGTGAAGCAGGGCGGCAAGACGTGGTTCTTCCTGACGGCCGACTACGCGTTCGGCAAGGCGCTCGAGAAGAACACGTCGGACGTCGTGAAGGCGAACGGCGGGCAGGTGCTCGGCACGGTGCGCCACCCGCTGTCGGCCTCCGATTTCTCGTCGTTCCTGCTGCAGGCGCAAGCGTCGAAGGCGCAGATCCTCGGCCTCGCGAACGCGGGCGGCGACACGATCAACTCGATCAAGGCCGCGAAGGAATTCGGCATCACGAAGACGATGAAGCTCGCCGCGCTGCTGATGTTCATCGACGACGTGCACAGCCTCGGCCTCGAAACGACGCAGGGCCTCGTGCTGACCGACAGCTGGTACTGGAACCGCGATGCGGCGTCGCGCCAGTGGGCGCAGCGCTACTTCGGCAAGATGAAGAAGATGCCGTCGAGCCTGCAGGCGGCCGACTACTCGTCGGTGACGACGTACCTGAAGGCCGTGCAGGCCGCCGGCACGACCGACTCCGACAAGGTGATGGCCGAGTTGAAGAAGATGAAGATCAACGACTTCTACGCGAAGGGCTACATCCGTCAGGACGGCAGCATGATCCACGACATGTACCTGATGGAAGTGAAGAAGCCGTCCGAATCGAAGGAGCCGTGGGACTACTACAAGGTGCTCGCGACGATTCCGGGCGAACAGGCGTTCGGCACCAAGCAGGAGACGCGCTGCGCGTTGTGGAAGTAGGCATCGCATAGCGGCGCGCACGGGCGCGCCGCACGGTGGCGCCCGCAGCGACGTGCCCGCTGCGCCGCCCGCATGCGCGTCGCAAGGAAGTTGCGCGCGCAACGAAACTCATTCTGACGGCTAAGTCGATGGAAATCTTTGGCATTCCGTTGCCGGCGATGCTGAGCCAGTTGCTGCTCGGGCTCGTCAACGGCTCGTTCTACGCGATCCTGAGCCTTGGGCTCGCGGTGATCTTCGGGCTGCTCAACGTGATCAACTTCGCGCACGGCGCGCTGTTCATGCTGGGCGCGATGCTCGCGTGGATGGGGCTGTCGTATTTCGGGCTGCCGTACTGGGCGATGCTCGTGCTGGCGCCGCTGGTGGTCGGCGCATTCGGGATCGCGATCGAGCGCTCGATGCTGCGCTGGCTGTACAAGCTCGATCACTTGTACGGGCTGCTGCTCACGTTCGGCCTCACGCTGGTCGTCGAAGGCGTGTTCCGGTCGATCTACGGATCGTCGGGGCAGCCGTACGACGTGCCGTCGCAGCTGTCCGGCGCGACCAACCTCGGCTTCATGTTCCTGCCGAACTATCGCGCATGGGTGGTCGTCGCGTCGCTCGCGGTGTGCCTCGCGACGTGGTTCGTGATCGAGAAGACGCGCCTCGGCGCGTACCTGCGCGCGGGCACCGAGAACCCGAAGCTCGTCGAGGCGTTCGGCGTGAACGTGCCGATGATGATCACGCTCACCTACGGCTTCGGCGTCGCGCTCGCCGCGTTCGCGGGCGTGCTGGCCGCGCCGGTGATCCAGGTGTCGCCGCTGATGGGCCAGCCGATGATCATCACCGTGTTCGCGGTGGTCGTGATCGGCGGGATGGGCTCGATCCTCGGCTCGATCGTCACGGGCCTGCTGCTCGGCGTGATCGAAGGCTTCACGCGCGTGTTCTATCCCGAAGCGTCGGCCACCGTCGTGTTCGTGATCATGGCGATCGTGCTGCTGTTCCGCCCGGCGGGCCTCTTCGGCAAGGAAAAATGATGCAGAGAAAAGTGCTCTACGGCGTCCTGCTCG
>NZ_JBYQCG010000136.1:0-9970 GCF_057837105.1 Burkholderia sp. APQ4-4ca
GATAAGCGATGTCCGCTTACCCCGCGCCGCGTCGCTGTGAACGTGATGTACGCCGCCGCGATCGCGCATCTGCTCGTCGGCGTGGCGATTCCGTGGATTGCCGGCGCGCCATGGCTCGACGCCTATCACCGCGGCATCGAGCGGCATTTCTGGTCGACAGCGGTGCCTCAAGCCGCGCGCGCCCAGCAGATCTGGTGGCTGTCGCTGCTCGGCGCGACGGTGCAGTGCGCCGCGGTCTGGATGCTCGCGCTCGTCCATCTCGGCAACCGGTTGCGGAAGCGGGAAGTATGGGGCTGGCTGCTGGCCGGCCTGTTGATCTGGGCGCCGCAGGACATGCTGTTGTCGTGGCAGGCGCAGGTGTGGGGGCACGTGGCGATCGATGTGGCCGCGCTCGTCGCGATGGTGCCGCCGCTTATCTGGTTGTGGAGGAGGGATACCGCATGAACACGTTGCCGGCTTTCGACTGGGCGCTCAACCTGCTGATCGTGCAGGGCGCGATGGGCGCATTCGATACGCTTTACCACCACGAACTCACGCAGGACCTGCCGCACAGCCCGCGCGCGCGGGTCGAACTGGCGATTCACGCGGTGCGGTCCGTGCTGTACGGCCTCGTGTTCGCGTCGATCGCGAACGTCGCGTTTCACGGCGCGTGGGTCGCGGCGCTCGCGACGGTCGTGCTCGTCGAAGTGGGGCTGACGTTGTGGGATTTCGTCGTCGAGGACCAGAGCCGCAAGCTGCCGGCGACCGAGCGCGTGCTGCATACGCTGCTGGCCGTCAACGGCGGCGCGCTGTTCGGGATGATCGCGATGCAGCTCGCCGTGTGGGCGCACGAACCCACCGCGCTGCACGCGATCGACGTCGGCTGGCGCGGCTGGCTGCTCAGCCTGTTCGCCGTCGGCGTGACGGTGTCGGGCGTGCGCGACGGAATCGCCGCGTGCCGCATCGCGCGACGCGCGCCGGCCGCCAACCCGTTCGGGGGGCAGCGGCCGGGCAACGTGCTCGTCACCGGCGGGACCGGCTTCATCGGCGAAGCGCTCGTGAACCGGTTGCTCGATGCAGGGCATACGGTCACGTTGCTGGCGCGCGATCCGTTGCGTGCGGCCTACCTGTTTCAAGGCCGCGTGCGCAGCGTGACGTCCGTCGATCAGTTGCAGCCGCACGAGCGCTTCGACACGGTGATCAATCTCGCCGGCGCGCCGGTGCTGGGCGCGCGCTGGAACCCGCGTCGGCAGGCGCTGCTGCTCGCCAGCCGCGTCGGCGTCACGCAGGCGCTGATGCGCTGGATCGAAACCGCCGAGGTCAAGCCGCGCACGTGGATCCAGGCGTCGGCGATCGGCTACTACGGCGTGCGGCCGGGCGACGAACGGCTCGACGAAGGCAGCCGCGCCGGCACCGGCTTCATGTCCGAGCTGTGCCGGCAGTGGGAGGCGGCCGTGCAACCGCTCGGGCGCCACGGCGTGCGTGCGGTGGTGCTGCGGCTGGGCATCGTGTTCGGCCCGGGCGGCGCGTTGCGCCCGATGCTGCTGCCGCATTACTTCGGGCTGGGCGGACGATTCGGCGACGGCGCGCAGGTGATGAGCTGGATTCACCGCGACGACGTGCTGCGGATTGTCGCGCGAGCGATGTCCCACGCGGGCATGCGCGGCGTCTACAACGCGGTCGCACCGGCGCCGCTGACCCAGCGCGCGTTCGTGCAGGTCGTGACGAAGGTGCTGCGCCGCCCGGCGTTCCTGCACGTGCCGGCCGCGCCGCTGCGCGCGGCGATGGGCGAGATGGCCGAGCTGCTGCTGGACGGGCAGCGCGTGGTGCCGGCACGGCTGCATCAGGACGGATTCATGTTCCGCTTCCCGACGGCCGAGCACGCGCTGCGCGATCTGACGAATCGGCCGCACACCGATTTCGCGCCCGCGCTCTGCCGTTTCCCGCGAGGTCGTGTATAAATTCGGCGTGAACGCGTCCGGCGCGTGCCGTGCGCGCCGAACGCTCCGCACCCGCCCCCTCAAGGAGACTGCATGTTGCACGTCCTCGGCAAGATTCCGTCCATCAACGTCCGCAAGGTGCTGTGGCTGTGCACCGAACTGAACCTGCCGTTCGAACAGGAAGACTGGGGCGCGGGTTTCCGCACGACCCACGATCCGGCCTATCTCGCGTTGAATCCGAACGCGCTCGTGCCCGTCATCAAGGATGACGATTTCGTGCTGTGGGAATCGAACACGATCATCCGCTATCTCGCGAACCGCTACGGCGGCGATGCGCTGTATCCGGCCGAGCCGCAGGCGCGTGCGCGCGTCGACCAGTGGATCGACTGGCAGGGCTCGGACCTGAACCGCTCGTGGGTCGGCGCATTCCTCGGCCTCGTGCGCAAGTCTCCCGAGCACCAGGATCCGGACGGCATCGCGCGGTCGATCGCGGGCTGGACGACGCACATGCGCGTGCTGAACGCGCAGCTCGACAAGACCGGCGCGTACGTGGCCGGCAACACGTTCACGCTGGCGGATATCCCGATCGGCCTGTCGGTGAACCGCTGGTTCGGCACGCCGTTCGAGCATCCGGAACTGCCGGCGGTGTCGCGCTACATCGAACGTCTCGCGACGCGCGAAGGGTTCAAGCAGTACGGGGGCAGCGCGAATCCGTAATGCGGCGCGGATAGCGCGTGAAGCGGCGGCGTCGCCACGGCCGCCGCCGTAGCGCGTGCGGCGGCCAGGCGCCCGTCGTCACGCACCGGGCGCCGGCACCGCGTCGAGCACGCGCGCGAGAAACGCCTCGTGATTCCACGCGGCTTCCGGCCGCGACAGCCCGAGCCGCACGACCACCAGCTCGCGGCTCGGCACCACGCTCACGAACTGGCCTTCATGGCCGACCGCATGAAACGCGTCGGCCGGCATCGCGCGCGCATGCGGACCGCGATCGTTGAACGGCTCCGGCACCTTCACCCACAACTGCGCGCCGAATTCCTGCCGCGACGACTGTGGCGTCGCGCGCGTCAGGTAACGCACCCAGCCTTCCGGCAGCAGTCGCTGCCCATTCCACACGCCGTCCTGCAGCAGAAACTGACCGAAGCGCGCCCAGTCGTGTGCGCTCGCATACAGGTACGACGCGCTGACGAGCGTGCCGGACGCATCGGGCTCGAACACCGCGCTGCGCATCCCGAGCGGCGCGAACAGCGCGCGGCGCGGAAACGCGAGGTAGTCGGCGTCGCTGCCGCCCAGCGCTTCGCGCATCACGCGCGCGACGATCGCGCTCGTGCCGCTCGAGTACGACCACTGCGCGCCGGGCGTCGCGGCAAGCGGTTTCGCCGACGCGAACCGCGCGGTATCGGGCTGCGTGAACAGCATCACCGCGACGTCGGACAGCGGATCGTCGTAGTCCTCGTTGAATTGCAGGCCGCTCGTCATCCGCAGCAGCGCGTCGAGCGTGATGGCCGCGCGCGGATCGCCGCTGCCGCGCCATTCGGGCAGCAGCGCCGACGCGTCCGGCGACAGCTTGTGTTGCGAGACCAGCGTGCCGACCAGCGCGGCCGTCACGGTCTTCGTCATCGACCAGCCCGGCAGCGGCGTGTCGGCCGTGAAGCCGGGCGCATAGCGTTCGGCGATCACGTGTCCGCGCCACATCACGACGACCGCGCGCGTGCGCCGCGGCCGCGCCGGATCGGGTTCGTCGAACGCGCGGTCGAGCGCGGTCTGCAGCGTGTGGGCGTCGATGCCGGCGGGCGGCGTGGCCGGAGCGGGCGGATCGGGTTGAGCGGGCGGCGGATCGGGGAGGGGCGGCAACGCGGCCGGCAAGGTGGCCGCCGCCGCACCGGTCGCGGACCCGAGCGCGAGCGTGCAGCCGAGGCCGGGCCGGAAGTCGGCTTCACGTTTGGCAAAGCCGGCGAAGGTCGCCACCGCGCGATGATGGTCGGGATCGAGCGACGGCCGCACCAGTTTCAGCAGCGGATGGACGCCGGCCATGATGTCGACGTCGATCACGGACGCGGCCGGGCGGCCCGACACGAACACGCCCGAACACAGCGCCTTGGCCGCATAGCCGGTCGCGATCGGCGCGAGCCGGGACAGCATGTAGCCCGTGTAGCCGATTGCGGCCACGAGCGCGAGCGCGACACCGCGCAGCATCAGCTTCTTGAGGGGAATCGTCATGCGCGAGCGTCCTCGGTGGCGTGCCGGCCGGCAACGATCCGGCAGTGTCGCAGGTTCGGGCGATGCGGTGCAATCGCGGCTGCGTGACGACGGCCGCATGCTGTCGCGCTGCCGCCCACACGACGGTTCGGCACGCGTCGCACGTCGCGCGAGTTGATATCGGGACGGCCATCGACCGATAATCGTCCGGCATCGCTTCCCCAGTCCTGCTGTCCAATCGAGATCGGAAAACGCCATGTCCTACGACAACAACAACCCGTTCGCCAAAATCCTGCGCGGCGAACTGCCGTGCATGAAGGTCGCCGAAGACGACGCGACGCTCGCGATCATGGATCTGATGCCGCAGGCCGACGGTCACGTGCTCGTGATTCCGAAGGAGCCGGCCGCGCAGATTTTCGAGCTGTCCGGCGATGCGGCCGCGGCCGGCATCCGCATGACGCAGCGCGTCGCGGCCGCGGTGCGCGCGGCACTCGAGCCGGATGGCGTGTTCATCGGCCAGTTCAATGGCGCGGCCGCCGGCCAGACGGTCCCGCACGTGCATTTCCACGTGATTCCGCGCTGGGAAGGCGCGGCGCTGCGGATGCATGCGCGCGACATCGCCGACGCCGCGACGCTCGAAGCGCTCGCGCAGCGCATTCGCGCCCGCTTCGTGTAACAAACCCGTCCGCACCCGGCGCGGCGGCTGCCCACCGGCCGGCCGCCGCGCCGCCCAAGGTTGTTTCGGCGGTCACGCGAGGTAACACGTGTAACCGCCCGGGAAACTCGGCCGGCCGGGCCCGGCGCTAGACTCCGCGCATTGTTTCATCGAGCGACACGAGGGGCGGATCGCCTCTTCGTGCCGGCCGTCGCGTGGTGCGGCGACACGCGGCGGCGCGGTCTTCGCGAGATGCCATTCGTCTTTCGCTCCGGGAGCCGAGCCATGTTCAGACTTCTCATCACGCTTGCCCTGATCGGCGGCCTGTCCGGCTGCTACGTCGCGCCGCCGTACGGCTACGCGCCCGCACCGGCCTACTACGGCTATGCGCCCGCGTATTACGCGCCGCCCGTCACGGTCGGCATCGGCGGCCACTTCCACATCCGCTGATCCGTCGCAGCGCGCCGGCTGCGGCCATGCCGGCCCGGTCGGCTGCCGTCGGCCGGACGATACACGCGCGTTCGCTCGCCGCATGACGGTGCGGCACGGCACTCGCGGTGCGCAGTTCCTATACTTCACAGGAATGCGTATCCCTGCGAGCCGTCATGACAGCCACCCCCAAGGTCATCGTTCTGTCGAGCCTCTCCACGCTCGTATATCTCGGGCTCGCCGTGCTCGGCAGCGGCGGGTTCGCCGCGTTCTTCTCGCATCCACAGCTGATCGTCATCGTCGTCGCGACGCTCGCGATGGCCGTCGCCGCGCTGTTCACCGAAGGCAACCTGAGCAGCGGCGAGCGGGAGAGTCGCGACAACCGCTGGGTGCTCGCGGCCTTCGCGGTGAGCGGCTTCCTGCTCGCATACCTGCCCGCGCTGACCGACCGGCTCGACGTCTGGACCTTCGGCGGCGACACGGCGCGCTGGATTGGCGTCGCGCTGTACCTCGTGGGCGGTGTGCTACGCATGTGGCCCGTGTTCGTGCTCGGCAAGCGCTTCAGCGGGCTCGTCGCGATCCAGGCCGGGCCATACGCTCGTGACCGGAGGCATCTACAGCCGCATCCGCAATCCGAGCTATCTCGGCCTGGTCGTCAATTCGCTCGGATGGGCGCTCGCGTTCCGTTCCGGCGTGGGCGTGCTGCTGGTCGTGCTGACGCTGGTGCCGCTCGTCGCCCGCATCCGCTCGGAGGAGGCATTGCTGCGTTCGGAATTCGGCGCCGAATACGACGCGTACTGCGCGCGGACGTGGCGGTTGCTGCCCGGCGTGTACTGACCCTCCTCGTCTTCCCCCCGACCGGTGTTCGGAGGCCTGCTCGCGGCTTGTGCAGATGTGTTGCCACGTGTGTCCCGAATGTGCGGCGGCCTGCATGTCCGGCCTGTCGCGATGCGGGGCCGGAATCGTGCCGAAGCCAATACCGGCAAGGGTTTCAGCCGGATTAGACGGCCGCGTTCATCGCCAGTTATTCGTAAACAACTTGTTACCACAATGTCCACGGCAGGAATGCGGGACCGGTGCTATTCTTCGCCGCAAGCTCGTTGAAATGAATTGGTCCGCGGTTCGGCACAATGCCTGGCCCGACATCGATCGATTCAGATCGTCGTACCGAGCGGACCTCGATAACCAGAATTGCGAACAAGGAAGAATACGGGAATGTGGAAGAAAATCGCCCCCGCTCTCGTCGTCGCCGCGTTGACCGGCGCGACTGCACTGCCGGCCGTAGCCGGTGACCTGAACAACGCGCTTGGCGGCGCGCTCGGCGGGGTTGCCGGCGCGGCGGTCGGCGGCGCGGTCGGCGGCAGCACGGGCTCCGTCATCGGCGGCGCGATCGGCGGCGGCGCCGGCGGCGCGGTGACGTCGAACCGTCGCGAGCGCACCGGCGCGATCATCGGCGGCGCCCTCGGCGGCGGCGCGGGTACCGCGGCAGGCAACGCGATGGGCGGCCGTACGGGCGGCCTGCTGGGCGCGGCCGTCGGCGGCGGCGCCGGCGCGGCGCTTGGCGGCAACATGTCGCGCAGCTCGTACGAGCGCGATCACGGCGACCGCGGCTACCATCGCCGCAAGCATCGCCACCACCGCGACTGGGACTGATCGCCGCTGGCGCGGCCCGGTGCGCGATCCGCGCACCGGCGCGCCGATGGCGTCGGCATCCCGACGCGAGCTTCAGCCCGGCGCGCTGCCGGGCCGCTTCGCCGGCCAGACCGGCGATTCTCCTCCGGCTTCATCAGCCGCTGCCATGTGCCCGATTGACGGGCCGGCCATTCTCCTTCCGCTGTTTTCCCCTTTGTCGACGACATCGCCTGCCGCGCCGGAATGTGCCCGGACAGGGGCAGCGGAATGCCATCCGCTTTGCCTTCGACACGTTGGCTCGTTCTGATCTGACCGTATTCCCGGACCATGCCGCAGCGGTCAGTTGACGCGCACATATCGACTGCCTTCGATCCGCTTGACGTGATGCATCGAGACCGACGCTTGTACGCTGCGTTGTCGTGCACGGACCCATCGCGCGAGCATTCGCATCCGTCAGGATTTCCCCGATAGCCGGCGCGCCCGCCACGCCTCCCCGCCGTGCATCGCGGGGCCGGGGGGTAGTGGGAAATCGAATGCATGTCATCGCAACATTTAATTGGTCGATCGAGATCGACTTCGCTATCGTCGGCGATGCTCGCGTACGGAGTCGAACCGCGCCGCCATTCGCGCCTCGCTGCATGATCGCGAGGGCCGCGGCCCGACCACCGGGCCGCCGCGTCCGCTCGACGGACGGACCCGACGCGAAGCCTGGCCGACCGACCGAAGGCGCATGCGCTTTCAAGCCACCCCGGCAACGATGTCCCGCCATCGCTTGCGCGTGTCACGCGCAGGCGAACCGCCCGATGCCGTTTGCGCCCGGGGCCGGACCAACCCATTGCAGGATGCAATATGTCTAAGACAACGTATTACGCGCCGCATGGCGGCCACCCGCCGCAGACGGATCTGCTGACCGATCGCGCGATGTTCACCGAGGCGTACGCGGTGATCCCGAAGGGGGTGATGCGCGACATCGTCACGAGCTGGCTGCCGTTCTGGAGCCACACGCGCCTGTGGGTGATCGCCCGCCCGCTGTCGGGTTTCGCGGAAACCTTCTCGCAGTACATCGTCGAAGTGAATCCGGGCGGCGGCAGCGACAAGCCCGAGCAGGACAAGCACGCCGAAGCCGTGCTGTTCGTCGTCGAAGGCGAAGCCGAGCTGACGCTGCAGGGCAAGCAGCACACGCTGAAACCGGGTGGTTACGCATTCATTCCGCCGGGCGCCGACTGGACGCTGCACAACGTCAGCGATGCCGCGGTACGTTTCCACTGGATCCGCAAGCATTACCAGGCCGTCGACGGCATTCCGCTGCCGGAAGCGTTCGTGACCAACGAGCAGGACGTCGAGCCGATCCCGATGCCGGGCACCAACGGCGCATGGGTGACGACGCGTTTCGTCGACATGAGCGACATGCGCCACGACATGCACGTGAACATCGTGACGTTCGAGCCGGGCGGTGTGATTCCGTTCGCCGAAACGCACGTGATGGAGCACGGCCTGTACGTGCTGGAAGGCAAGGCCGTTTATCGGCTGAACCAGGACTGGGTCGAGGTGGAAGCCGGCGACTTCATGTGGCTGCGCGCGTTCTGCCCGCAGGCGTGCTATTCGGGCGGGCCTGGGCGGTTCCGTTATCTGCTGTACAAGGACGTGAACCGTCACATGAATCTGACGCTGAACCCGGCGCGCTGAAGCGCGACGTAGCTCGGATATGAAAGCCCGCCGGTGTTTGCCGGCGGGCTTTTTTTCGGGTTCGGCGTCGGTTCGGAAAGTCAGCGGATAGGCTGCCCGACGACCCGAGCCCACACCGCCCGAAGGCGTCGCGCGCGGTTTTCGAAGAGGTATGAGGCCGCAAGGGCCAAGAGACCTGAAATCGCACCGGTCACGATGTGCTCGACATAGGGGATGCGGTAATGGCTCGTGTGCGAGTAGGCATCGCCCAACGTCGTCAGGATGCCAACGATCAGCGCATTGCCGTATCGATGCGCGTAGAGTTTCGAGACAGGCGTGAAAGTCAGCAGTAGCGCCAGGAGCCCGGTCAGCAGACCCGTATGGAAGGCGATAGTCCAGTGGGCAACGCTCATGACGTTTCCCCAGCTCCCGGGCATGCAGGTCATGCACGCGCTGGTCGGCTGCCAGAAGCGCTGGATAAACAGTCGGACGCGGTGCTTCCACTCGGTTGACATGAGGCGGCTCCATCAATGCCGTCGCCACGGCCGGCGCCACCACACGTAGATGGGGCGGCTGTGCGCCGTAGAGGCTGGGCAATCACCTGGATATCGGGGAATACTACTCCACGATCGGGGGGAAGCTGTTTCGATCGAGGCCGGGGTTAACGCTTGCGTTTATCGGTGCGCTTGCGCACGAAGTCGATGGCTGGCATCGACGGCTTGAATCCGCAGCCGATAGCCGACCTCGGAAGCTCGATATCGGCGCCTACTTCAAAATACTTCGAACGAACACCAGTCGGGCACAAACTGCTCGAAGACGAAAAAGTCGTCGAGGTATGTCAGCCCAAGCCGTTCCAATGACTTCGTGCACGCATCGGCCGCATCGCCTCCGAAAAACGGGCCAAGCGACAAGAGGCTATCGGATTCGTCAAAATATTCCCGAAAATTGAAATCGACCATGACCGTGGATAGGTCGACATTCTTGGCTGCTAGCGCAGCCCGTCGGACAACGATTCCGAAATCTCTCGAAACTTTCATCGATATTGACCAAAGGCAAGCGGGTACCGAGGATTGTCGGTGATCTAGTCGTATGGTCTAGTGTCTGAAACTGGCCGAATACCGGTGGTCTTCGCAACTTCCCTCAGAACTCCGCGATGAACCTGTGTTTTCATGGCCGACGCATATCGCTACAGCCCGAGCGCTCTCGCCGCAAGCATCGCGACCTCCAGCCGCGTATCCGCCGGCAACTCGTCCTCCATCAACCACACCGCCGATAGCCCCGACCACGCGAGTATCCATTGCAGCAACCGTCGCCGGTCGAGCCGCGCCGCATCCGCCACGAGCACGACGCGCCGCTCGAAACGCGCGGGATCGACCGCGATGTCATGCGCAGGATTGCAGAACAGATTCGCGTAATCGAACGTGCGCTCGCCGCGCAGTCCTTTCGGGTCGATCGCGCGCCAGCCGCGATCGCC
>NZ_JBYQCG010000137.1:0-10996 GCF_057837105.1 Burkholderia sp. APQ4-4ca
ATCGACGACGTGTCCGGTGGCAGTACAGGGGAAACGGCCGGCACTGCCGATGGCGCAGTGACGACAGGAACAAATGCCTGCGCTTCACCCACCGGAACACGACGTGCTGAACCCGGGATGTCGATCGATACGCCGTCGATCACCAGCGGGTCCGGCCTCGTCGGGGTTTGCAGCGTATGCTGCTGATGGCGCGAGATCCAGCGACGCAACTGGTTCGGATTGACGTCATGGTCCATGGCCGCCCGGGCGATCGATACCCCCGGCCTCAGGCAAAACTCGACCAGCTCCCGCACGGCATCTTCATCAAATTCCCGCCGGCCATCCCGTCTGCGGCCAACCACCAGTCTGCTTCGAAGGTCCTGTTTCTCTGTCATCACGGTCTGAGTGCATGTGTCCACGCGGACACTTAGCATCTGACCTTCTGCCTACCATTGGTAGGGCGTCGTTTATTGACGGCTTACGATCTTGCTCCGAGATTCTCCAATCTATCCCTCGCCATGCATCTGGCACTCCTCCTTCCCACCCCCCAGCCTTGAAGGATGCGAATGAGGATTCATTTCCACGCTTGACTTGGTACTCCCCGTCTCGCCCAGGGATCTGTTCTTTCCCAAACCAAACCGTGCTCTCTCCGGTTTCTTCGCAGGTGGCACAGGACAGTTCACCGTTCCTGAACTCTTGATATGAAAAAAGTCCCTCTTGGCCACTCGGTGCGGGAAGGTGCGTCGTAATGAAACCTAGCGCGCGCAATCGCGCTTCGAATTCTGTGAACAGTTCCGCGACCTTGTCGTAGATGAGTGCTTGACGGTCCATGGCGAACTCTTGTTGATGTTTGTTTTAGATGAGATCCGCAATTGCTTTTTCGGATTCGTTGGCAAACCGTTCACGACGAAGTGAAATAAAGTGATCTCCCTCCAGGACCATAAGCGGCAAAGCCTCTTCGTGGCCAAACTCCTGACAGAGATCTTCCCAGAGGCTGTTGAGGGTGCGGTAGGGCTTCTTGACCATGCGCTGGACACCGGTCCAATGATAAAACTGGTCCTTGCGGATCGAGGCGTTGCCCGTCAACCAGACTTCTTCCAGGGCCTGTTCCAGTAGGGCTTCTCGATATTTCGACATGGCATTTTCCGTAAAAGAATGTTGGAATCATAGCACGTGCCTCTCTAATTTCGTCTTAGTTGTCTAATCCTCGCCAAAAAATGTAAGGCTTCACTGTGTGGCGAAGACGTATACTTGGTCTTCGCGGAGTGAATGTAGTTGCGTGCGACTGGCTGGTGCGTCGCTGCTCGATTCGCTGAAACTGAGCGCGGAGAATCAAGGTCGATATAGATTGACGGATCTATGGGCGCTGCTCATCGCCAATGGATCCGTCAAAGTGCTTACGACGGTTGCTTCCCAGCTCGGCAATTGTCAACCCACTCCCACGCCATGTCGTACCTGATGATCGCATCGGGACCATTCTTGGCTACGAAATTCTTCTGCCATTTTTGCGTACACGCGTTGTCTTCGGTCGGCCACGCGTTTCGATCCTCGGGAGCGCCCGACGAAGAGGGCGGTGTAGATGCTGCTGCATTGTTGCCGACAGATGGGAAGCGTTGCTCGCATTGCGCCGACCATTTCATTTCTTGTTTTCCATCGACATCCATGGGATCCGGCGGCGTGGTGTTACGAAGCTCTCGGATGCAGGCTTTCACTTGCTTGGTGCGCTCGATGGCTGTCAGCGTGCTTGCTGTGGCTTGCGCTTCTTCTGGTGTGGGCACTTGAATGCCCATTTGCCATACATCGTGGCTGACGAGTTCGCCAGTGTTGGGATCGAATCGATCTTCGGCACCGTCGAGTTTGTCGTTGGCAAATGATGCGCGGTAGATGACGCGCTTGCCACCGGGTGCATAGCGGATCATTTCCCCGTTGGCCGCACCGTTTTCATAGTGTGCTTCCAGGAGCGTGTTTCCGGTTTTGCCGTCGTACGTCTTGATCGTGCCGTCGAGCCACCCGTGCTTCCAGGGAAATTCTCCAATGAGCTGCTTGGTCGGTGCGTAGTAGATTTTTTCTGTCCCGTCCGGCTTGCCGTTGCTGAAATTGACATCAAGGACAGTCCGCTCACCCGAGCTGTCGAAGATCTGCATCGGGCCGGTGAGTGTTGCGTCGCTGAATGACATCTTCATGCGAACGGTGTCGGATTGGGCGGATTTGCAAGCGACATCGCCGGCGAGCATGCCGTCGCTGACTCTCGCATCGCAGAGGAGACCGTGAATCATCATCGAATTGATGCCATCGCGATAGGCCTCAGGCACGACGTACGCGCTGTTTTGCATCATCCGTTGATAGCCTTGCTGGTTGTTGAGAATGTTCGGAGCAGGCACGTTGGTGACCTTCCCCGAGAAAGGCGTGTTCGCGTCACCGGCATAGACCTTGCCGTTGACGATTTGGGCGTTACGGTAGTCGAGGACATCGCCCTTGCAGCCACAGAGGGTTATGGTTGCGACAGCGATCACAAGAGGTACCGCGAGACGTTGGCGAAAGTGGATGGTTGCCATGGCTGGAAATATGAATGAAGACGCGATCGTGGCGCGGCGCTCTGGACGATCACGGATACAAAAAAACCGACCGGCGAACCGGTCGGCTGAAATGGTTCTGGCCATCCGAGGGGGGTACATGCCAGAACCCAGGCCAAGCATTGCAAGCTGTTTAATTCAATGCGGCACGGCGACGACCGAGTTAAGCGCGGTCAGCAAGGCGCCAGGAAGATCGGATGCGAACTGCAGGGATTTGTCGGTGTAGGTCGACGGGTACAGCCAGCCGACCTGCAGTCGTCCGGCACGAAGTGCAACGACAAGCTTGGCGCCGAGAGCGAGCGGTTGGAGTCGACCATTCCCAGAAGTCAGCGCCGAAACGTCAGCGGTCGCAAAGTCGAGTACTAGGACATTGGGGTTGTTGGCGTATTGGGACCAAGCGCCAGACGTGTTACCGACGACTACGCGATGGTCGGCAGACAGTTGAATCGTACCCAGGCCGACATTCAGTCCCGCCAGAGCGATGCCGACAGCCTGCTGGACGGACGTGAACGTCGTACTCGAACTGCCGGACGTCATGACGATCGTGCTGCCGTCCATATAGGCGGGAACTTCACCGCAAACCAAACCGCTCTGTACAACCGCGTTGTCGCACATTGGAACGGACACGGGAAGTACGACGCGGTCAGCGGAATAGGTTTGGATGCCGAGGTACGCGGTCGTGCCGTTCGGGAACGCTGCATCGGTCAGCTGCGCTGCATGTGAGAAGTCGATGAAACCTGGTACGGCAGGGGCGGCGAGCGACAGCGGTTTGCCCGACAGATCAACCGAACGCGCCTCGTATGTGAACCCGATACCCGACGCCGGGTCGGTGCCAGAGAGCGTCGTACCGATATGCGAAAGCGGCTGAGGGGCGAGCCGTTGTGTCTCTGAAACGAGGTCCGACCAAGTTCCATCCGCCTTCAGCGCATACTCGCCGGCCAGCCCGTCGTATTTGCCGCCGTTGTAGGCGCCGAGACCGACACTGGTCCACGTGTTGCTTCCGACCGGCAGATTTTCCTGTTGAACAACTTGCAGTGCGCCGTTGACGATCTGGCGCGCATCGCGAACCAAAGCCTGATTCGTCGAGCCCGGTGTCGGGTTGTAGCCTCCGAAGAACGAAATCAGATAGTCCACGAAGCTGTAGGTCGGCATGGAAAGCACCAGTGCTGCATCCGCAACCTGATAGACCGCCTTACCAGCCTGAGCGGCGAGATCGTCCTGCGTGATCGATGCGACGCTTCCCTTCGCGACCATCGCATTCAGGGCGTTGCGCACGGTCGCGGCGTCGACGGTACCGTTCGTCGCGAATGTTCCGAGCTTGTCGACGATTTGCGCGGCGAGTGATTGTGTTGCGGTGTCCTTGTTGACGAGATAGTCCGCGTTGGGATCGATCCGACCGCCGAGCAACCCCTGGACGGCGGTAACCGCCTGCGCTCTGCTCAAGCCGGTCTGCATTTGGGCGGAAACGAGAGTCGTGAGTGGGCTGACGACCTGTGATGACGTCGGTTGAACCGTCTGCGACAGCGTAAAGGTGGCCGGGAACTGGAAGCCGGCCGGGCGGGAGAGATCTTTAGTGGATGGTGTGATTTGGACCAGAAGTGTCTTGCCCGTCGCGTCTCCGCTGTACGAAATCGAGAACTGGCCAGCTGCATCGCTGACTGCGCTTGGCTCCCCTGAATCGCAGGCCCCGTTGTTATTCAGGTCTAGGCATACCGTTGCGCCGGCCAGGTAACCATCAATGGCTTTGCCGGTAACGGTCGGTGTGGGTGTTGTCGGCGTTGTGCCGCCGGCCGACGATTGACTGGGGCTGGAACCTCCGCCTCCCCCGCAAGCGGCAAGGGCCGCCGCGATGGACAAACCGAGAACGTGTTTGCTGAACCCCGTGTGTTTGTTGGCTTTCATTGTTTTCTCCATTTGGCGTGCTGGTCCCGCACGGATGGGTACATCGAGTTATGTCGTGTTTACTCAACAATCTAGGGCGTAACCTGCCCACCGGAACGACATCGAGTCGAATCGGTAATATGCCCATGTCGGTAGGGCAAGCCTCGTATCGTAGAGTATATTCGACTATAATTGAAGAGTTTACAGCGTCGTGAATTAGTCGACGGGCGGGCATTCTGCACGCCATGGCTACTAGGCGCACCATCTCCTCCGCTGCACGACCCGCCCCGATCTCGATTGCCCTGGGCAAACGGATCAAGGAGTGTCGGCATGCGGCTGAAAAATCTCAGGAAACCCTTGCGTTCGAGTCGCACGTTGACCGCACGTACATCTCGGCGATCGAACGCGGGATCGCCAATCCGTCTGTCGAGACGCTGGCGAACATCTGCTATTCGTTGAATGTGACGCTGGCGGAACTGTTCGTACCGCTGGATGGGGTGTCGTTGAAACCTACAGGTGAGCGCCGCGCGAACGCGGCGACGCCACCTGAGATCAAGCGTCAACGGTTGCGGTGACTGCGAGGATTTACGTTCAGGCCTTTATCGCGGTTTTCTGCCTTTCGGTCCGCAGCTGCCTTTAGCTGTTCGTGCGTCGGCATCTCGCTTTGGCGCAGGATTGCCACAGCCGCGACTCGGGGTTTGCCGGGAATTGTGTACGCCGACTTTGTGCGCCGACGGCACAATTGATTCTGGTGGGCTGGCATTGCCACACGCCGACTGCCACTCAGGGTGCGGCGCGATTGTTGTTAGGTAGTGGTGATGTTCGCTCGGCTCTTTATCGCGCGGGGTGCCTAAACGACCGCAAGAAGCAATTGACTCAAGCCAGCAGACAAATTTCTCGATCGCTTCGACGTCGTACACGTACTGAATGCCCTGACGATTGAGAACGAGGCCAGGGAATCGGTCGGCAAAAGCCAGCGATTCAGGCAGCGAATTTGCGGCACCAAAGTACCAAAAATTACCGGCCCCTTCGGCCAAGAAAACCGGTTTCCCGTAATCTTGATTGAATGATTCCACGGAGTTGTGGGCCGCAGAAGGTACCCTTCGCCAATGCACGCCGTCGCGGAAGTAGAGATTGTCCCCGCACGTCTGTTCAGGCTTACCGTCCAGCACAGGGCGCTTTTGCGGGTATTCGCGGAAGTACCGGTCCATGTCGATAACCCTGGTTAGACGCATGGCGTAGATCAGGCGATTTCCGGTCGCTTTACACGAGTGGCCCAGAACCCAATCACCGGGTTGAAGGCGAGCCTTCATGTGGTTTGGCGTGCAAAGCGCAAGAGAGCAGATGTCAAAGTACGGATTCGGGGCGAGCCCCGTATCCGACGTCATCACATACTTGAGTAGCTTCATGCCGCATCTCGAATGAGGCTTGCCACCCACGGTTCCAGTTCCGGGTAGCACTTGCCGTCGATTATGAACTCCTGCCCTTTCGCCGCTGTCTTTAGCGTCACACGGTCTCCTTCTACATTCCAGCAGTCTGCGCTGGGATGGTAGGTCAGCGGTGGCCTTCCGCTCGGCTCGAACCACGAGGGCAAAGACCAGAAGCGCCGCGACAGCCCTTCGCGCGTGAGTTTCAATGACGGGTCCAGAGACGGGAAGCGCCCGCCACCGAGACCGTCGACATAGGCCGAACGCTTGCGTGCGACATACAGCGTGTTTCTCGAATCGGTGTAGTGCCCCGGAGAAGCGACATGGGGATGCGTCGCAATCCACGGATGTCGCTGTAGCGCATCCGAGCGATCAGTGACGATAGACAGCACTTCTTCGACCTCTAGCCAGCCGAAGATAACGTGCAGGTCCGGCGCACGCGGTACAAAGCGCCACCGCCCCGAGGCGTTTTCCACTTGTCTGAACCACCCGAAGAACAGGAAGATGTCGCCGGCACCCACGCCGTTATTGGAAAGGTGACTCTGGGCAGCACCCGTCTGCCCCAAAGCTGGTCGCCAGCCGGGAATTTCAACTGCGTGATTGCCGCCGAGGTCCGGATCGTTATGGATAGTCGACGCGGAACTGTGCCGGTCGCAAGAGAGGTTGCGGAGCATGATATCCAAGTCCAGTCCGGGGAAGCCGACATTGTCGATCGTCGTTCGGTCGTGATCGCTTGGAATCGGGAGCGGGATTAATTTGCCGTCAGGCATGATCGGGCTAGCCATGCCGCCGTATCGTTGGTCGAAGCCCTTTCGCGAGAAAATGACTTTCATTCGAATCCTGCGTCTCAAAGTTTGTAGCGCCGAAGCAAGCGATGTTGCGAAGGGCTAGAGGCGGTAGCATAACGGACTCTCGCTCGTTGATTGAGCATCGACACGCGCAAGGTGCCTTTACCGTAACGATTGCGCATCACCGTGCGAGCACGGCGATGCATATACGAGATCAATCGTCAGAGGTTGAGCCGATGACGGAGCGGATTGACACGCCACCCAATAACTTCACACCGCGCGCGGCGGCGGGCGACCGAAAGCGGAACTGCTCATCGCCGTGCCAGTCCAGACGCGAATTGAACCCGGCAAGGACTGGCTCATTGCCCGCTGGATCGATCAGCAACAAGGCGCTCGGCTCAAACGTGCTGTGGTTCTGGTGACCTTCGATTCCGACGACAAGCGCCGCTCGCCATTTGACCACATGACGCTGATGCCAGCCGATGATGACCGGCCAGCCCGCAAGCAATTCGCCGTAGACGAAGCGAAGCAAATCGATACCGGAGACGGCAGATTTTGCTGCGCGAACGCCGAGACTCAGGTCCGTGACGAAGTTGGCAAGCTCATCGATCGTCATTCCGCTCAGATAGTGGGGCCATGCGTCATTCCAGAGCATTTGTTCCGGTCCAGATGTGTGGTACGGGAGGTAGACAGGGTCGGCCAGTTTGCCCAGCATGGCGAGCGCCATCGCAACGCAGTGAAGCGTGCTGCCGCCGTCTCAGTGTCCCTGACGGCTGAACAGTTGGTTGCCTGACGTGGTAAGCGCCTGCCGTCGGCCGAGCCGTATGCCGGGATGGAATTGCTGGATCAGCATGTCAGTAATCCCCCGGCAGCAGGATAGTCGTCGCGGTGCGATCCCATTCGGTGACGACCCATACGGTTTGATCGCCTGGCAACACGTAGCAGGACAGCAGGCGCAGACCGGCCTCAACGGACAACTCGTTTTGCTGGCGATCGGACTCGGACAGGTCACCCCAGTCGCCGCGCATGTGGCGGATCAGCAAGTCGATGATCGAGACGCGTGCGTTGGCGATGGCTTCCAGTGCAGCGGGCGTCGCGAAGATCCGGCCGAGCTTGAAGCGCGGGGCAGCGTGAACGGTGGATGGCAGATTCACGAAATTCTCCAGGTAATGGACGAACACGAGCCTCCGGATAAACCGGCTACCGAGTTCGCTGAATGGATAAGGGAAAGACGAGACGCAGGACGCGTCGTGGAACTACCGGGCTGCGGACGCGAGGGCGTTCGGATAGTGCTTCGCGAGAATCAGGTTCATTCTGTCGACCAGATCAGCGCGTTTGAACGACAGGTGGCCGTTGCCGTTCTTGAACCAGCGCAGGTGGAAATAGCCGTGCTCGGCCTCTGTCTTCCGTTGGTGCTGCGCGTCAGAGATGAGCGACGACATGCCATGCCGATGATCCGGCTCCGGCTCGCCGTCGAGCACGCTGAATACCCGCGTCAGATCGTCCAGTTCGTTCGTGACGTGATAATTCGAGCTGCCTTGCGAGAGCAGATACCGGATGATGATGCGTTTGCCGAACTTGAACGGTTCATTCGTCCTGTAATTCCACGATAGCCGCTGGAAGCACTGAAGCACGCCGCGTTCGAACATGTCGCCGCGTGCTCCGTAGAGTTGAGAAAAAGTGGCTTCAATGTTGGCGGCCGTCAGTTCCGGTCAGTTCCGGTACCTCGCCTTCGGCAATCTGATTACTCCATTGGTCACGCGCCTTCGCATCCATGAAGGTGCGTAGGCCCGATTCCGACAACAGGTAATCCCAGCCGCGCACATCGATGATCCGTACCATGGCGGCTTCCGCGTCGTCGCGCTTGGCATATTCTCCAGTGACGGTGGGACGGCCACGGCAGCCGTAGCTTTCATCGAGAACAAGACGCGGGAATCCGAGATGCGCAGCCTTGGCGAGCGCCTGCGCTTCGCCGAGTAGATCGAGGGCGGCGCGCACGCGTTCGACGATGGCGACGCGCTGGTTGGCGAGATTGGTGACGCTGATGCTTTTGACGAGATCGGTAGAGTCCATGTGGCATGTCGATATGAAGTGGAATGAGGGCGACAAGAAACAGCCGGGCCACGTAGGCCCGGCTGTTTATGCCGCAAGGTTGAGTTCGACCAGTCGCCGGCGAAGCGCGAGCGCTTTGGCCTGCGAGCAGCCGAGGTGGAGCCGGATGTCGGCGACGGTCGGACGCACTAACCCCGCTGCAATATCCCGAGCGAGTCGGGACAGGTGGTCGTCGAAGGGAGCGGCGACGGGTAACGGCGTAATCGGGTCGTCGAGCGGCGCGTGACTGTCGGTCGTATGATCGTGACTCGGTGTCACGGAATTGCGACTAACGGTCTGGTCGTCGTGACTAGCCGCGACTGGCATGACTACTGGCTGAGTCATACCGGTCGGCTCCGTGACTGTGGTGACTACGGGTTCAGTCACGTTCGGCGCGTCCGTGACTGGCATGACGACTGGCTGAGTTACGGCGGGCGTCACCGTGACTGTCGTCGGAGTAATGTCAGTCACGACCGGCAACGGATTCGGTAACTGCGACCGGATTGCGACCGTCCACAGCAGGCAGGCCACGCCTTCCAGGACTGCGGCGAACCCAAGGCCAGTCAGCAGATCGACCCGAGCGGTCGTCGTGCCGAGTAACGCGGCGAGTCGCGACGTGACCGGATCGGCGAGCAGCGCATCACGCCGTTCCGTGACTCGATCCGTCGCGACTTGCTGACGGCGGATGTCATCGGCTTCGGCGTTCAGCGCATCGATCTTGGCCGCGAGCGAAACACGCTGACCCTCCAGCGTCACACAGTTACCGACGCAGTAACGCGCGTTGGCTGCGACGAGTTGCGCAGTCACGGCGGCGCGTTCTGCCATGATGGTCGTGGGACTGCGGACAGATGCCGGCGCCGGGGCGACCGGTGCTGTCGACGCTCGTTGCTCGCCGGCATGTTGTTGGGCGAACGCGAAGAACACCGCGTGCCCGTAGCAGGCCGTGACCAGACATGCGCCCCATAACAGGCTACCCACACCACGGATGACGACCGGTGCATCACGAATCAGCGCCGGTAACAAATGCGCGCACGTGACGAGCACGGTACCGATTGCAATCCAGATGAGCCGTTCCGGCAACGTCCCGCCGCGCTGCCAGCCCGCCAGGATCGACAGACTGAGTGCGGTCGCCGTTGCCAGCGCCGCCAGCGCGACCGTCCAGCGTCGAACACTCATGCTGCTTTGCCGCCGAGCAGGACAGCTTTGCGTTCGAGCTTCTGGAGAAGGGTGGCGGGTGTGTTGGTAGGATCACCCTCGTCAGTGTCCGATGGCAGCGCATCTTGGGGATAAAACTCTTCGGCAACAGCGGCTGTCTCCTCCGGACTATCCTCGAATGCACCGTTGGTGAACCCGAGCCGTGCGGCGGCATCGAGGGCCGCTTGATCGAATCCAGCCTCCCGGCGGCGCGTGTCCAGTTCCTTCGCCTCGATCAACGCTTGTTCGAGCTTGCTGCCCGATCGGACGCCCAAATCGACGTAGTAGATGGCCGACCGATAGCTCTGCGTGGTCGACTTGCCGCGCAGCTTCAGTTCGAGCGGCAGACAGGCCAGCAGATTGCCGGACACCGCGCGGAAGTAGTGAAGGCGCGCGGCGAGCGTCCGGATGCTGTTGTAGGACGTGGTGCGGAAGATGAACGAACCCATTTCATCGTCGTCTCCGATGATCACGTTTAGCCGCCCGTACGGCTTGCAATTGCCTTGACGACCGAATGTGCAGCCATCCGGCGACGGGCAGGGCATCGCTTCGATCCCAGCATCGGTGACGCGTCGGCACTGTTCTCCGTTACCGACACAGACTGGCCGGCCGGTATCGCGATCGAACAGCGTGTAGTCGGCACGCAGGTTCAGATCCGGATCGTTGAACAGCACACGCACCGGTATCGCGCGCAGCTTGCCGGAGGTGGCCTTGCGCAGCGTCTCGTTCAGCGGGTGCAGCATCCATTCACCGCGCTGCTGCACCTGGGTAGTGAGGGTGAACTGGTCGTCTTTTTCCGGGATGCGCTTGCCGTTCTTCTCGACAATGCGCCCAATGGAGATGCGCCCGACAACGGGCGGTGTGATGGCGAGACCTTTGAGCATGGTGGTCCTCAAAATAGAAAAAAGGGGGAAGGGAACTGCGAGCGTTGCCGACTATCGGGAAAAATGCGCTTCGAGCTTGGCGTGGATTTCCAGGGCGACGCCCTGCCAGGCGCGAGCACTGACCATTGGGTTGACTTGCAACTGATCGAGTGATGTTGTTGCAACGCGCTCCGCGTGCT
>NZ_JBYQCG010000138.1:0-10723 GCF_057837105.1 Burkholderia sp. APQ4-4ca
AAACCTACACGCGCGGCTTCAACGTGGTCACGACGATCGATTCCGCGGACCAGCAGGTCGCGTACACCGCGCTGCGCAAGGGCATCATGGATTACGAGCGCCGCCACGGCTATCGCGGGCCGGAAGGCTTCATCGAGCTGCCGGCCGGTGCCGACGATCGCGAACAGGCGATCGACGACGCGCTGCTCGAGCACCCCGACAACGGCGAGCTGATCGCCGCGGTCGTGACGGCCGCGAGCCCGCGCCAGATCACGGTGGCGTTCATCGACGGCAGCACCGCGACGATCGAGGGCGATAACCTGCGCTTCGCGTCGAGCGCGCTGTCGGCCAACGCGCAGCCGAATCGCCGCATCCGCCCGGGCGCGATCGTCCGTGTGGTGAGGAACGACGCCGGCAAGTGGTCGATGACGCAGTTGCCGCAGGTCGAAGGCGCGTTCCTGTCGATCGTCCCGCAGGACGGCGCGATCCGCTCGCTCGTCGGCGGCTTCGACTACAACAAGAATAAGTTCAACCACGTCACGCAGGCGTGGCGACAACCGGGTTCGTCGTTCAAGCCGTTCATCTACTCGGCGTCGCTCGACAAGGGCCTCGGGCCGGCCACCGTGATCAACGACGGCCCGCTGTATTTCAGCGCCGCGGAAACGGGCGGCCAGCCGTGGGAGCCGAAGAACTACGGCGGCGGCTTCGAGGGCCCGATGTCGATGCGCACCGCGCTGCAGCGCTCGCGCAACCTCGTGTCGATCCGGATCCTGAACCACATCGGCACGAAATACGCGCAGCAATACATCACGCGCTTCGGTTTCGACGCCGAACGTCACCCGGCCTATCTGCCGATGGCGCTCGGCGCCGGCCAGGTCACGCCGCTGCAGATGGCCGGCGCGTACTCGGTCTTCGCGAACGGCGGCTACCGCGTCAATCCGTATCTGATCGCCGAAGTCACCGATCCGAACGGCGCGATCGTCGCGCGCGCGCAGCCGCTCGTCGCCGAACAGAACGCGCCGCGCGCGATCGACGCACGCAACGCCTACGTGATGAACAGCCTGCTGCAGAGCGTCGCGCAGCGCGGCACGGGCGCGCGGACCAACGTGCTGAAGCGCACCGACCTCGCGGGCAAGACCGGCACGACGAACGACTCGCACGACGCGTGGTTCGCCGGCTACCAGCACACGCTCGCCGCGATCGCGTGGATCGGCTACGACAATCCGCGCAGCCTCGGCGATCGCGAAACCGGCGGCGGCCTGTCGCTGCCGGTGTGGATCGACTACATGGGTGCGGCGCTGAAGGGCGTGCCGGAGTTCAAGCCGACGGTGCCGGACGGCGTCGAATCGCTCGGCGGCGAACTGTATTTCACCGAGTTCACGCCGGGGCACGGCTTCGTGTCGACGGTCGGCGTGCCGCAGGCGCCAGCCGCGCAGAACGTCGACGAGGCCGTGCCGCATGTCGACGAGCAGGAAAAGCAGGACATCATGAACCTGTTCCAGGGCCACTGACCCGCGGCCCGACCATGAAAAAAGCGCCCCGCGGGGCGCTTCCTCTTTGGGCACGACGTTCGGGGCCGATGCCCCGGCGCGTCACGCGCCGAACGTGATCGGCAGGCCGGCCTGCTGGGTCGCGTATTCGGTGAGCGCGGAGAAGAACTCGGTGCCCGTGCGCGTATCGCGCCACGCGCCGTCGACGAACCGGTAGTGGAATCCGCCGGCCTTCGCCGCGATCCATACTTCCTTCATCGGCGGCTGCAGGTTGACGATGATCTTCGAGCCGTTCTCGAACGTCAGCGTCAGCACGCTGCCGTTGCGCTCCAGATCGATGTCGTGATCGCCGTCGTTCGCGACGTCCACGGTACGCTCGACGGCCGCCAGCACGGCCTCGGCACGGGCCAGGTATTCAATATCGGACATGCTAAACTCTATCGGTTAAATTGTTCAGGGACGATCATGCGAGTCGTTTTCCGGATGAGCGCGATTGTAGCGGCTTTGACGATTCTTGCCGGCTGCGGTCAAAGCGGCGCGCTCTATCTGCCCACCGTGCCTCCGATGCCCAAGCCGATCCAGCAGCAGAACACGCCGCCGTCGGACGTGAAACCGACCGACGAAAACGCGTCGTCCGACGAGTCGCCCGACACGTCCGGCTCGCCGCTCACGCTGTCGCCCGAGCTGTCGAGCAGCGCGTCGACCATGCCCGCCCCCGCATCGGGCCCGGCCGCCACGAAGTAACGGCGCGATGCCGCCCACGCGGCGCTCGCAACGAGGCGATGACTTCCCGGTCATCGCCTTTTGTTTTTCCGGGCCGCCGCGTCACGCACGCACGCGCCGCCATCCCCACGCCACCAGCCGCCAGCCGAGCAGCGCGGCGACGATCGCCGCGTAAAGCTTCGGCTGCGCGAGATCGTGCTTGCCGGCCCGCATCCACCAGAAGTGCAGCACGCCGAACAGCGCGATCGCGTAGATCGCGCGGTGCAGCGTCGCCCAGTGGCGCCCCAGCCGGCGCACCATCGCGCGCGGCGACGTCGCGGCGAGCGGAATCAGCAGCACGAACGCCGCGAAGCCGACCGTGATGAACGGGCGCTTGCCGACGTCCTTCAGGATCGCGACCACGTCGAACCACTTGTCGAACCACAGGTAGGTCGTGAAATGCAGCGTCGCGTAAAAGAACGCGAACAGCCCGATCATCCGGCGAAAGCGCAGCAGCGGCGCGAAGCCCGTCATGCGCCTGAGCGGCGTGACGGCCAGCGTGACGCACAACAGGACGAGCGTCCACAAGCCCGTCGAGCGCGTGATGAACTCGATCGGGTTCGCGCCCAGCCGGTCGGTCAGCCCGAACAGCACGAGGCGCGCGAGCGGATAGAGGCCGGCCGCGAACACCAGTACCTTGGCCGGTGCGAGCCAGCGCGGCGCGGCGGGACGGACGGCACCACCCCGCTCGGTGCGGGCGGCCGGCTCGGCCCGCGCGGGCGTGAGCGTCGAAGGCGGCATGTCGTTTCTCACCGTCATGCTCAAAAATTCTTCTTCAGGTCCATGCCCTGATACATCGATGCGACCAGATCGCCGTAGCCGTTGAACATCAGCGTCTTGCGCTTCGGCGTGAAGAAGCCGTCCTCGCCGATGCGCCGCTCGGTCGCCTGGCTCCAGCGCGGATGATCGACGTTCGGGTTCACGTTCGAATAAAAGCCGTACTCGTTCGCGGCGTACGTGTTCCAGCTCGTCTTCGGCTGCTTGTCGACGAAGCGGATCTTCACGAGCGACTTCGCGCTCTTGAAGCCGTACTTCCACGGTACGACGATCCGCACCGGCGCGCCGTTCTGGTTCGGCAGCACGTGCCCGTAGACGCCCATCGTCAGCAGCGTCAGCGGGTTCATCGCCTCGTCCATGCGCAACCCTTCCGAATACGGCCAGTCGAGCACGGGCGTCGACAGGCCCGGCATCTGCGACGGATCGGCCAGCGTGATGAACTGCACGTATTTCGCATTGCCGGTCGGCTGCACGCGCTTGATCAGCTCGGACAGCGGCACGCCGATCCACGGGATCACCATCGACCAGCCCTCGACGCAGCGCAGCCGGTACACACGCTCCTCGAGCGGGGCGAGCTTCAGCAACTCGTCGAGATCGAACACCTTCGGGTGCTGCACCTCGCCCTCGACACTCACCCGCCAGGGGCGCGGCCGCAGCGTGCCGGCGTTCTGCGCCGGGTCGCTCTTGTCGGTGCCGAATTCGTAGAAGTTGTTGTAGGTCGTGATGTCCTTGAACGGCGTCACCTTGTCGATGGCGACGAACTTCGGGTTCGTTTTTGCCGCGAGCTTCGCCGCCCGCGGGTCGGGCGACGCATACGCGGCGAGCGCCGCGCCGCTGCTGCCGAACAGGCCGCCCGCGGCCGCGAGGCCGGCCGCCTGCAATACGCGCCGCCGGTTCTCGAATACCGCGCGCGGGGTGATCTCGCTCGGCGCGATATCCGCGCCGGTCAGTACGTTACGCAAAGGGCGTTTGATCCACATCGTGCAGTTCCTCCCGCATACGCGGCGCGCATGCTTCATCAGCGTTCGACCCGGCCCGTCACGCGCCGTTCGACACCCGGTTCGCCCGCCCGTTACAAAAGAAAACCGCCGGGCACGCAGTGCACCGGCGGTTCGATAGTCGGACGAGCGGCGAAAATCTTACAGTTTGCCGTAGCTGTGCAGCCCGGACAGGAACATGTTGACGCCGAGGAACGCGAACGTCGTGACCAGCAGGCCGGTGAGCGCCCACCATGCGGCCACCGCGCCGCGCAGGCCCTTCATCAGCCGCATGTGCAGCCACGCCGCGTAGTTCAGCCACACGATCAGCGCCCAGGTTTCCTTCGGGTCCCAGCTCCAGTAGCCGCCCCACGCTTCGGCCGCCCACAGCGCGCCGAGGATCGTCGCGATCGTGAAGAACGCGAAACCGACCGCGATCGACTTGTACATCACGTCGTCGAGCACTTCGAGCGTCGGCAGGCGATCCGCGAGGATCCCGCGCTCCTTCATCAGGTACGCGATCGACACCATCGCCGACAGCGCGAAGCTGCCGTAGCCGATGAAGTTCGCCGGCACGTGGATCTTCATCCACCAGCTTTGCAGTGCCGGCACGAGCGGCTGGATCTGCTGCGCGTCGCGCGCGACCGAGTACCACATCAGGAAACCCACCGCCGCGCTGATGACCAGCAGCACGAACGCGCCGAGCGAACGCGTGCCGTAGTGGCCTTCGTAATACAGATAAAGCAGCGCGGTGATCAGGCTGAACAGGACGAACACTTCATAGAGGTTCGATACGGGGATATGCCCGACGTCCGCCCCGATCAGGTAGGACTCGTACCAGCGCACCATCAACCCCGTGAAGCCCATCAGCACGGCGACCCACGTGAGCTTTTGGCCGATCGCCGCGCCCGTTTCCGAGCGCGCGAGCAGGCCGATCCAGTAGAAGATCGTCGCGAGCACGAACAGCGCGCTCATCCACAGGATCGCCGACTGGCTCGACAGGAAGTACTTGAGGAAGAACGCCGAATCGGCGCGGGCGAGATCGCCCTGGTAGATCTGGATCGACAGCAGCGACAGCACGGCGATCGACGCCATCATCAGCCGCGCGGGCTTCCAGCGCCAGCCGAGCGCGACGAGCGCCGGCACGGTGCCGATCATCACCGCCTTGTCGTAGTAATCCATGTGCGCGTTGTAGTGCACGAGCGCATAGCCCGCGCCCGCCACCAGCGCCAGGGCGAACAGCCAGTCGAACAGCGACAGGCGTGCGAGGAACGGACGGTCGTCGAACAGCGGCGACGGAGCCGACGCCGGACGGGAAGAGGAAACTTGCGTGAGATCCATGATGTTACCGGGTGGAATTCTCGGAATCGGAACCGCCGCCGGCAGGCGGACGGGCCGTCAAAGCCGCACCGGCGGGCGCGGCATCGCGAGGTGCGGCGTGCAAGGCAGCGCCGGCCGCGTCGCGCGTCTGCACGAATTCTTTCTCGAAATCGAAGGTCTTGCGGGCCGTGGACATTGCCATCACCACCTCGACGCCCGAACCGGCGTCCTTCAGCCAGAACCAGAGTCGCCGCTCGCGCACGTAGAACATCGAGAAGATGCCGGCGACCAGCAGCAGGCTGCCAAGATACACCAGATTCTTGCCGGGTGCGCGCGTCAGCTGAAATACCGAAGCTTGCACCTGCTTGAAGGAGTCAAGCTGCAAATAGACCGGCGATCCATACAAAAAGCTGTCGGATAGCGCATTGATCGCGTTCTGCACGAAGCGGATCGTGTCGGTGCCCTGCTGCGCGGCCGGCTCGCCCGCACGCTCGCGCGCGATCTGCCAGACCTCCCACATCGAGCCCTCGAGCATCCGCAGCAGCAGGCTCGCGGCCTTCTCCTGCTCGCCCTTCGGCACCGAGCGGTCGATGAACGTCGCGACCGCCTGGAAGCCGCCGACCGGCTGGCCGTCCGCACCGCGGCCGACGCTGTCGTCGCTCGCCGCAAACAGGGTCAGCACCTTCGACGCGCTGTCCTGCAGGCGCCCGCGCAGCGACGCGTCGCCCGGCAGCGAGCGCTGCGCGAAGCGCGCGGCGGCTTCGGTGCGCACGGCCGGATCCTCGAGCGCGGCGCGCAGGCGCATCCATTCGCCGATCGAATCCTGGCTGTCGGCCGGAATCCGCATGTAGCGGAACGGATCGTTCGGGCTCGCGCGCACGCCGGCGAGGAACACGCGCTCGCCGTTCATGTCGACGGGCAGCATGTAGTTGTTGAATTCGCGCGCCTGGCCGTCCTTGCCGCGAATCTTGTACTGCACCGACGGCCCGATGTTGTGGAGCTGCGTCGGCTTCGACGTCTTCGCGCCCGAGCCGAGCCGCTCGTCGAATACTTCCTTCAGCGAGCTGGTGGTCGCGACGCCGCGCACGTCCGGCTTGCCGTTCGCGTCGGCCATGTTCTCGACGTTGATCGCGCGGAAATCGGAGAATTCGATCGTGTCGCCGTCGGCGCCGGGGACCTGCAGCGGCGCCGAGCTGCCGATCGTACCCTTCACCGGGACGGTGGTCGCGTGGCTGCCCGTCATCGGATAGGCCGTCATCTGCATCTGCGAGCCGCCGTCCTGGAAGCTCGACTGGTAGATCGACACGCCCTTGTAGGTGAACGGCTTGTTGACCTCCACCCGCGCCGGGATCTTCCGGCCGGTCTCGCGATCGATCACGACGATGTCGCTCGCGAACAGCTTCGGCATGCCCGTCGTGTAGTAATCGACGATGAACTTGTTCAACTGGATCGAGAACGGCAGATCCTGGATCAGCGAGCCGCTCGGCTGGTTCAGGATCGCGGTCGACACGAACTGGCCCTCCGGCACCCACGCATAGCCGCGGAACGTCGGGTTCGACGCGGACAGGCGATGGTCGGGCGAAATCTCGCTGATCGTCGCGCTCGTGTTGACCGGGCTCTTGCCGAACATCCACATCTGGAATTTGATCGGCAGGTTGCTGTCGAGCAGGCCGCCGATGCAGATCACGACGATCGCGAGGTGCGCGGAGATATAGCCCCACTTGGTCATCGCGCCGCGCTTCGCGGAGATCAGCGTCGCGCCGCCGGTTTCACGCACGACGTGCTTGTAGCCGGCCTTCGTGACGAACGTGGCGAGCGTCGCCGCGACGCTCGCGCGCGTGCCGGACGCCGTGTATTCGGCCTTGTGGTGGAATGCGCGCAGGCTGCCTTCGCGGACCTTGTCCTTCCAGCTCTTCGCATCGGCGATCATCTTCGGCGCGTTGCGGATCACGCACAGCGAGATCGACACGACGAGGAAAATCAGGATCAGCATGAACCACCACGCGCTGTACACGTTGTACAGGCCGAGCGAGCGGAAGATGTCCGCCCAGAACGGCCCGAACTGGTTCACGTAGTTCGGATACGGATCGTCCTGGGTCAGGACCGTGCCGATGATGCTCGCGATCGACAGCACCACCAGCAGCGCGATCGCGAAACGCATCGAGCTCAGCAGCTCGACCGCACGTTTCGACGCACCCTGACCCGACTTCGACTGCAACCCCGACGTGGTAACGCTCATTCAAACTCCGACTAAGGGGAAACAGCCCCCACGCTCACTATGTTCGCTCGGGGAGCGCCGCTCCCCATCGCCTGCAAGCCGCGCCATCGCGGCTCGGCCCGGCGAGTGCCGACAAAAAAGAAGGGCGAGGCAACCGCGACGGCGCGGCGCCCCACCCTTTTCTTGTTCTGACTCCGGCCGCCCTTCGGGCGCCCGGTCATGCCGTTCGCGGCTGACCGCTCAACGCAGGCCCGCGATGTAATCCGCGACGGCCTTGATCTCGGTATCCGACAGCCGCGACGCGATCTGATGCATCGCCTCGTTGTTGTTGCGCGCGCCGGCACCCTGCTGGAACGCGGTCAACTGCGCGACCGTGTAATCGGCCCATTGCCCCGACAGACGCGGGTACTGGACCGGGATCCCCTGGCCCGTCGGCCCGTGGCAGCTCGCGCAGGCGGGTACGCCCTTTTCCGCGATGCCGCCGCGATAGATCTTCTGGCCGACCGGCACGGTCGCCGCATTGCGGGCGGTGCCGAGCTTCGTCGTCTGCGACCCGTAGTACGCGGCGACGTTGCGCATGTCGTCCGCGCTCAACGCGCTCGCGAATCCGACCATCACCGCGTTGTTACGCAGCGGCCCCTTCGCGCCCGGCTGCGTCTTGAAGTCGTTCAACTGCTTGACCAGATATTCGGGATGCTGGCCGGCGAGCTTCGGGAAACTGCCCGACGCGCTATTGCCGTCGGCGCCGTGACACGACGCGCACACCTGCCCGGCAATCGCCTTGCCGCGGTCGAGATCCGGCTTGGCCGCATCTGCCGCGTTTGCCTCCGCTACGAAACCTACGAACCCTGCTGCAACCTGAAGCACCATCAGAGACTTGCACAGTCGATTCATTCGCACACCCTGTTTCGTCTTGTGGGAATTTGAGGTTCTGCAAAAAACGACGGCGTTCAGTCTACCGCAGAAGCCACATAAAAGCGCGAGGCAGGCGCCCGGTGGCCATCGGCAAAACCGCCGTATTGTACAATATCGTGCTGAAAGCTCCCGCGCCTATCGGGGCTACCCCGCCTCCACCAAGCGGCTCGCGCCGCCCGTCCTTCCGGTTCCCATGGCCTTTCTGCTCCATCAAGCCCGCTTCTACACGACCGTCAACCATCTGCGCGACCTGCCGCCGACGGTCCAGCCGGAAATCGCGTTCGCGGGCCGCTCGAATGCCGGCAAGTCGACGGCGATCAACGTGCTGTGCAACCAGAAGCGGCTGGCCTTCGCGTCGAAGACGCCCGGCCGCACGCAGCACATCAACTACTTCTCCGTCGGCCCGGCCGCCGAACCGGTCGCGAACCTCGTCGACCTGCCCGGCTACGGTTATGCGGAAGTGCCCGGCGCCGCGAAGGCGCACTGGGAAATGCTGCTGTCGTCCTATCTCGCGACGCGCTCGCAGCTTTGCGGCCTGATCCTGATGATGGATTCGCGGCGTCCGCTGACCGATCTCGATCGCCGCATGATCGAGTGGTTCGCGCCGACCGGCAAGCCGATCCACACGCTGCTGACGAAGTGCGACAAATTGACGCGCCAGGAAAGCATCAACGCGTTGCGCAACACGCAGAAGGGGCTCGACGCGTATCGCGACCAGGGCGTGAAGGGCAAGCTGACGGTCCAGCTGTTCTCGGCGCTGAAGCGCACTGGGCTCGACGACGCTCATGAACTGATCGAGAGCTGGCTGCGGCCGTCCGTCGCCGACGAAAAAAGCGAGCCTGTAGCACAATGAGCGGGCAACGCGCGGCCGGGATCGGCCGTGCGCAACTGACGGCGCCTACGGATTCGGCCGGCTCATAAAAAAACCCGCCGTTGAACGGCGGGTCAAACAGCCTAATCGAAAAACGACAGGCACCCGCTCAGGGAGGAGAAGCGGGGAGCTGCACGCAACGCGCGCCGCTCGATCGCTATCATATACCAACGATCTCGAAAATGACCTAAGGGTTCCGTAAGGTCCTTCTTGCCCTGATTTCTGCCAAATCGCCATGAGCTTCCATCCGCTTCATCGTCCGCGCCGGATGCGCCGCGACGACTTCTCCCGCCGCCTGATGCGCGAAAACCGCCTGACCACCGACGACCTGATCTATCCGGTGTTCGTCGTCGAAGGCACCAACCAACGCCAGCCCATCCCGTCGATGCCCGGCGTCGAGCGCGTGTCGGTCGATCTGCTGATGCACGTCGCCGAGCAGTGCGTCGAACTCGGCGTGCCCGTGCTGTCGCTGTTCCCGGCCATCGAGCCGTCGTTGAAGACGCCTGACGGCCGCGAGGCAGCCAATCCGGAAGGCCTGATCCCGCGCGCGGTGCGCGAGCTGAAGAAGCACTTCCCCGAACTGGGCGTGCTGACCGACGTCGCGCTCGATCCGTACACGAGCCACGGCCAGGACGGCGTGCTCGACGAAAACGCCTACGTGATCAACGACGACACGATCGAGATCCTGGTCGACCAGGCGCGTGCGCAGGCGGAAGCCGGCGTCGACATCGTCGCGCCGTCGGACATGATGGACGGCCGCATCGGCGCGATCCGCGAAATGCTGGAAAGCGACGGCCATATCCATACGCGGATCATGGCCTATTCGGCGAAGTTCGCGTCGGCGTTCTACGGCCCGTTCCGCGATGCGGTCGGTTCGGCGTCCAACCTGGGCAAGGGCAACAAGATGACCTACCAGATGGATCCGGCGAACAGCGACGAAGCGCTGCGCGAAGTGCGCCTCGACATCGACGAAGGCGCCGACATGGTGATGGTCAAGCCCGGCATGCCGTATCTCGACATCGTGCGCCGCGTGAAGGACGAGTTCCGCTTCCCGACCTACGTGTACCAGGTGAGCGGCGAATACGCGATGCTGAAGGCGGCCGCGATGAACAGCTGGCTCGACCACGACAAGGTGGTGCTCGAATCGCTGCTCGCGTTCAAGCGCGCGGGTGCCGACGGTGTGCTCACGTACTTCGCGCTCGATGCCGCGCGTCTGCTGAAAGCGCAGCGCTGATCGCGCGCCGGCAGGCACAGCAAAAACGGCGGGACACCTCGGTGTTCTCCGTTTTTTGTTTACCGTCGAGAGAGACCGTCGGCCGGCCCCGGATCTTCCGCTCGCCGGCGCGCCGCAGCCGGCCATCGTCATACCGTCGGAACGGCCGCCCGATCGAGGCTGCGCAGGAACGTGTCGGCC